>CAZKCK010000049.1:0-10449 GCA_964550695.1 uncultured Bacteroidales bacterium
GAAATGAGGCAACAACTGGCTTTAGCTGGTCCTAATGCAAAAATGGCCGCTCATGCACCCGTTGTGATTCTTGTTCTGGGCAATACGAATAAAGAAATGCATGCAGGATATTACCCGGTGGATTGTTCGGCTGCCGTGCAGAATATGCTTTTACAGGCTACGGAACTTGGAATTGGAAGCGTTTGGCTTGGCGTATATCCACGGATTGAAAGGATGCAATATTTGTCAGAATTGCTTGATTTACCTGATTTTATAAAACCCTTTGCTATGGTTTGTTTCGGGTATGCTGCTGAGGAACGCCCTGACCGTGAACGTTTTGATGAATCATTGATTCATTATGAACACTACACAAAAAAAGCCTGAGAAATTCTCTCAGGCTTTCAGATGTGGTATCAGATTTATTTGGCAAATAATTTTGCCCATTCAAATTTTTTCCGGTTTTTCCAGTGACCGGTTTTCCATACATAATTTACAATAAGCGGTAAAACGGTCGTAGCTTCAGCATATACCATCTGTTCGTAAACCGTGTCAACCTTTCCCCATGATGATGCTTCCTTCAGGGTTGAACTTGAACAGGCGCCATCACGGCTGTCGGCAACAGTAATCTGAACAGCATACTTGTGCATGGGTGCATCAAATCCAAGAATTTCTGCACAAACCACGGTATCCTGAGCAAAGTTCTTGGGTACGCCACCACCAATCATGAACAATCCGGTTGTTCCGGCTTTGATTTTAACCTGTGTAAGTTCCAGAAAATCTTTAACAGAATCAATACTAACGTGTTTGTCAGGCCGTTCCCACTGGTGTTTTACGAGTCCGAAACCAGCACTGCTGTCGCTGAAAGCGGGGCAGAAGATAGGTACATTGTGCTCAAAACAAACCTGAACGAGCGAATCTTTTTTTACGGAGTTTTTGGTGAGCCAACGGCCCATTTCCATGATGAATTCCCTTGATGAATAGGGTCTGGGCTCAAGACTGTCAGCAATTTCTTTTACAGCCGAATCGCAGTTCTGCAGTTCCTCTTCGTCAATATACGTATCGTAAATACGGTCGATGTAGTTGCCTCTCAACAGCTTGTCGTCAATAAATGGCGTGCCTTTATAATGTTTGAATCCCAGGGCTTCAAAAAAGTCCATATCCACAATTGAAGCACCGGTAGCAACGATGGCGTCGATCATATTGTTTTTGACCATGTCAACATACACCTGCATACATCCGCCTGCACTGGTACTTCCGGCCAGGGTGAGGATGGTGCTGCATTCTGTATCGGCCAGCATAAGGTTTAAAATATCAGCAGCGCTTGCTGTATCGCGTGATGAGAACGACATGTCACGCATTGAATTAATGATGGGCGTGGCATCAAATGATGTGATGTCGATGTGTTTCACCGTTTCCTTCAGTAATTCTTTTTTTCCCATTTTTGTATGTGTTTAAAGATGAATATTTCCTGTATTTCTGGTGTACCGGCCTCAGCCTTAATGAACGGTGCAAAGTTCGGTCAAAAAGTACTAATAACCAAGTATTTTCAACATAGCCTTGTAACTTTGCTCTTTGGCGAAGAGTTTTGTGTAATACTCACCGTTTTCATCAATGTCGAGTATCACATGTTTTGGTGCCGGAGTAAGGCAATGTTGTATGCCGCCGTATCCTCCCAGCGATTCCTGGTAGGCTCCGGTATGGAAGAATCCGATGTATTGCTCACGGTCTTCCTCAATCTTGGGAAGAAAAACGGCATTTGAATGTGCTTCCGCATTGTAAAAATCCTGACTGTCACACGTCAATCCACCCAAATGAACACGTTGATATTCAGAGTTCCAGTTGTTGATTGCCAATAAGATATACCGCTGACTGATGGCCCAGGTATCCGGAAGCGTGGTCATGAACGAACTGTCGATCATATTCCATAACTCACGGTCATTCTGCTGTTTCTGATTTACAATCGAATAGAGTATTGCTCCGCTTTCGCCAACGGTATAGGTACCGAATTCAGTAAAAATATCAGGCTCCGGAACCCCGTTCTGCTGGCAGGTATTCTTGATCTGTGCAACTATTTCCTCGGCCATGTATTCATAATCGTAACTAAAGTCTAGGGTGTTCTTGATGGGGAATCCACCGCCAATGTTCAATGAATCCAGATCGGGGCATATCTTACGCAGTTCACAATAAATGTTGACTGCTTTCAGCAACTCATTCCAGTAATATGCGGTATCTTTTATCCCGGTATTGATAAAGAAATGAAGCATCTTTAACTTCAGAAGCGGGTTGTTTTCGATTTTATCCTGATAATATGGTATAATATCGTTGTATCTGATTCCAAGCCGTGATGTATAAAACTCAAACTTGGGTTCTTCCTCCGATGCAATTCTGATCCCGAGTTTCATTGGTTTGTTGAGTCCGGCTTCAATGTATTTGTCGAGTTCAAATTTGTTGTCGAGAATCGGGACGGTATTTTCGAATCCATCATTTACGATGTTAACAATGTTCTCGATGTATTGTGGTCGTTTAAACCCATTGCAGATAATATAATTGTCTTTCTTAAAGTTGCCTGATTCGTGTAAATGTTCAATAATATTAATATCAAACGCCGATGAAGTTTCAATGTGAACATCAGATTTTAATACTTCTTCAAGTATAAAAGAGAAGTGAGAACTCTTGGTACAATAACAATAATGATAATCAGCATTGTAGTTTACCTTGGCCATGGCAACATTGAACAGGATACGGGCCTTCTTAATCTGATCCTTTACTTTGGGAAGATAGGTAAGCCTGAGTGGTGTTCCGTATTGTTTAATAATATCCATTAATGGGATATCATTCCAATACAGTTCTTCATCTTCAACTTTAAAATAGTCTTGTGAAAATTCAAAAGTTTGTTCGATAAGATCAACATACTTGTTCTTCATTTTTGAAATCTGTTTAAGTTACCTGTTAAAAAAAAACATGATTTAACTTGAATGGATTGTAATTAATCCACTGCAAAATTAAAAAATATAGCATTTGCAAATGAAGCTCGTAAAAAATAATTGTAAAAAATTTAAAATAGTATTTGTCTGATTTATAAATAATTATTGAGGAATGTTATAAGGTTTAGGGAATAAATTAATGCCAAACCTAAAAACAGGCCTGTTTTATATCACAAAACGAGAATCTGAAATCTGGATAAAGCGCGAAATCCGGGTGAATTACATTAATGGAAGGCGGCCATAAGTAATTCAATATCCTGAGAGGGAATCTGAAAAAAGTCGCCGATGAACTTGCTTGTAAGCGTCCCATTCAATATATACACGCCCTGTCTTACGCCGGGTTCCTGTCTGAGGTAGGTTTCAAGTCCGCCGGCAAAACCAATCTGTAGCAATATGGGTGCAAAAACATTGCTAAGTGCGTAAGAGGCAGTGTGAGGAACCTTAGAAGCAATATTGGGCACACAATAATGCGTTACTCCAAAAGTTTGAAATACCGGATTGCTGTGCGATGTGGGGCGCGAAGTCTCGAAACAACCACCCTGATCAATGCTGACATCAATAATTACAGCGCCCTTTTTCATCTGGCTTACAATAGTTTCGGACACAAATAAGGGCGTTCTTCCTTCGTGGGTATGCATGGCACCTATTGCAACATCTGCTGTACGTAAGCATTTGTAAAGTACTTCAGGCTGCATAATTGAAGTAAACAGCCTCTGACCCAGATTCTGTTGCAAGGCGCGAAGTTTGTATATTTTATCATCAAATACTTTTACAAGCGCACCCATCCCCAAAGCGGTGCGTGCAGCATATTCCCCGACAGTTCCGGCACCAAGTATCACAACTTCTGATGGGTTTATCCCCGGGAAACCGCCAAGCATTGAGCCACGGCCAAGTTCTGAATGACTCAGGTATTCGGCAGCGATGAGAATACTGGTGGTACCTGCAATTTCACTGGTAGCTCTTAAAACCGGGTAGGCATTTGAATTGTCTTTGATAAGTTCAAATGCCAGGGCATTCATTTTTTTTGCAAGAAGTTTTTTAAAATACTCTTTATTTTGATTAACAGCCTGAATGGCTGAGATAATAATTTGCCGTGGCCTCAAAAACTCAAGTTCATTTTCACGCAAAGGAGCCACTTTCAGGATGATATCGGCTTTAAAGACTTCTTCTGCTGAATCCACAATTTCAGCACCGGCATCTGCATAGTCAGTGTTTGAGAAATGTGCCGGTATTCCGGCATTCCGCTGCACAATAATACGGTGTCCGTTTTGCACAAGCAGGGATACTGCTGAGGGAACAAGGGCAATTCTGTTTTCGTCGGGACTGATTTCTGTAGGCAACCCAATGCTGAATTGTTTCAGTGTGCGAAGAGTTGATTGAAGTTGCTCCTGAGGAAATAAAGTTTCCGATGCAGCCATTCTGGCCAGCGTGGTTTGCAAATTATCCATGTTTCAGGTTGATTCAGCTATTGTTAGAATTACAATGGTAAGTGGGTAAAACGTGTTAGTGTGCGTCAACAAAATTACGTATTGTTCAGCTATTCCGCAAGTAAATTTGCCTTACTCCGGTTTGTTCATCACCGGTGATTTCAAGATGTATTGTGCCGTCAGGCAATAAGTCATCAACCAGTTCAGGCCATTCAATAAAGCAATATTCACCACTTTCAAAATAATCGATACTCCCGATGGCCAATGCTTCAGCCTGATTTTTCAGTCTGTACATATCAAAATGGTACACCTGTTCTCCGTTTTTACGTGCATAAACATTGATCACGGCATATGTAGGACTGTTTACAATATTCATAACGCCGAGTTCATGGCAAAGCGCCTTAATCAGCGTAGTTTTACCTGCTCCCATCTGTCCGTGTAATGCAAAAACCCTTGGTTCAGGAAATTTGCAGAGTAGGTTACGGGCAACAGCCTCAAGGTCTTCAAGTGTTTTTAAAACGAATAATTCAGTCATAGCCGCAGAATAAACTGCAAAGTTGTTAATTCTTTTTCAATTAAATACTTATCTTTGCACCACTTACTGTAAAAATAGTAAGTCCATTAAAACCAGATTAATAAAATCAACTTTTATGTCACAACATCTGTCATCACAAGAACTTATTCACCTCGAGGAGAGGTACGGAGCCCACAACTACCATCCAATGCCTGTTGTATTGGCCAAAGGCGAAGGCCCCTTTATGTGGGATGTGGAAGGAAAAAAATATTTTGATTTTCTGTCAGCTTATTCTGCTGTAAATCAGGGGCATTGTCACCCCAAAATTGTTAATGCCCTGATTGATCAGGCCAAAAACCTTACACTTACTTCAAGAGCATTCTATAACGATGCACTTGGTGTGTATGAAAAGTTTATCACTGAGTTTTTTGGTTATGATAAAGTGTTGCCGATGAACAGCGGTGCCGAAGCTGATGAAACTGCACTGAAGCTTTGCCGCAAATGGGCTTATCTGAAAAAGGGAATTGAAGATAACAAGGCAAAAATCATTGTGTGTGAGGGGAACTTTCACGGACGTACAATTACCATTGTATCCATGTCAACCGATCCGGACTCGTATGCCGGTTACGGCCCGTTTACACCTGGCTTTGTTGTGGTTCCTTACAACAATATTCCCGCACTCGAAAAAGCCCTCGAAGATCCCGATGTGGCCGGTTTCCTCGTTGAACCGATTCAGGGCGAAGCTGGCGTATATGTTCCGGATGATGGATATCTGGCAAAAGCCAAAGCATTATGCGCATCAAAAAATGTACTTTTTATTGCTGATGAAGTGCAGACGGGTATCGCCCGTACAGGCAGGTTACTGGCCTGTGATCATGAAAATGTCCGCCCCGATATTCTGATACTTGGCAAGGCACTCAGTGGTGGTGTTTTCCCCGTATCAGCCGTTCTGGCCGATGATGAAATTATGCTCACTATCAAACCCGGTGAACATGGTTCAACGTTTGGCGGAAACCCGATTGCTTGTAAAGTTGCAATCGCTGCCCTTGAGGTTGTGAGAGATGAAAAACTTGCTGAAAGGGCTGAATATCTCGGAAAAATATTCCGTGATGAAATGCGAAATGTAAAAAGCGATATGATTGAGCTTGTTCGTGGAAAAGGTTTGCTCAACGCCATCATTATCAAACCAAAGAATGGCAAGGAAGCCTGGGATGTTTGTGTAAAAATGGCTGAAAACGGACTTCTGGCAAAACCCACACATCAACACATCATACGTTTTGCTCCACCTTTGGTAATAAGCGAAGAACAACTGCGTGAAGCGATTGAAATTATTAAAAAGTCGATCCTTTCGTTCGAATAGTAAGATTTTCAATACAAACAGATTCTTTAAAGCCGTTCCACTATGGGGCGGCTTTTTTGTGCTTAACGGTTACGATTGGTGTAGATACAACTTTTATATAAATCCTTTGAATTTGGTTTATTCTATTGTAAATGAGATTCCTCAGTCGTTTCACTCTATCAACTTGAAGTGACTGGTGATGTTGATTACAGCGGAAACCAGTGTGAAACTGTGACAGCCAGGCTGTTTACCTGCTCAGCCATTCCTTGAAAGCGGCCGAACGTTCAACGCTCACAACCTGTTCATCGGTGTTGGTGTGTGATGGATTTAATATCAGTTTAATACGGCTTCTTGACCATGGAACCATCGATTGGATTGCCTTAAAGCTTACCAACATCTTGCGGTTTATCCTGAAAAAATTCACAGGGTCAAGCCATTCTTCCAATTTTTCGAGGGAATATTCAGAGGGATAGTTGGTTCCTGCAAACACCCTATAAGTAACCTTGCCATTGTCAATAAATATATAAGCAATATCATGAACTTCAATAGCTTTAATCCTGTTGGCATATTGTATCATGAACCGCTGCCTGTAGGTTGGTGGCACCATCTGAAGCTGTTTCAACAAGGTTTCAATATCAATTTTACCCAGGCTTTTCAGTATATCAAACTTCATTAAACTTGCTTTAACATCTTCAAAACGAACGGGTTTTAATAAGTAGGCAATTCCATTTGTTTGAAATGCCTTGACGGCGTATTGGTCAAAAGCAGTGGTGAATATGATGGGTGAATTAATTTGTACATTTTCAAAAATACTGAAACTCAGGCCATCGGTCAACTGGATATCTGAAAAAATCAGATCAACCTGATGCTGCCCAAGCCATCTTATCGTTTCATTTACACCTGTTGTTATTCCAACAATCTCACTGCCCGGCATAGCCAATTGAACCAATTCCGAAAGCCGGTTGGCTGCAAATTCCTCATCTTCAATAATTAATATACGCATTATTCAGGTTGTATTAAAGGAAGCCTTACCAGATAAATACCATTTAAAACCTTAAAAGAAGGTTCTGAACCACTCATAAGTTCATACCTCCGCATCAGGTTTTTCTGGCCAACACCTGTTGATGGAATTCCTGAAACCTTATGCCGTATGGTATTTTCAATCAACAAATATTCATCCCGGACTTTGATGTTAATCAATAAAGGGAACTGGGGAGTTATTGCATTGTGCTTAATTGCATTTTCAAGCACCACCTGCAGGCAGAGGGGTGGAACCAGGGATTTTAACCATTTGGAATCCACCTCAACCGTATAATGCAGATTCGCACCAAATCGTATCTGTTGTAAGTACATATATGAGCGAGCAAATTCCAGTTCCTGTTCCAGTGTTACCAATGGTTTTTCGATAGTTTCGAGCACATAACGGTAAATCTGTGCAAACTCTTCAATAAAAAGTCCGGCCTTTTGTGCATCACTTGATACCAATGCTGATAATACATTGAGGCTGTTGAACAAGAAATGAGGATTCATCTGGTTTTTGAGCACCTCAAATCTGATTTTTGCCAACTCATGACGCATGTTATTCAGTTCAATCTGGCTTTGCCGGTTTTCGGCGTAATAGATCCAGGCTTCTAAAGCGGCCATTACCAGAAGATTAATCACCGATACAATGAGGCCATTTAAGATGATGGTTGGTCGTAACCCAGCCTTGTAAGGGCCGATTTGGTGAACAAGAATTGTCATCAGGGCAGCGGCGGCAAACGACAGGAAGACTGATATGGTTACCTGAATAACAATACGCTTTAAAAAAGCGGAAGACCAGGTAAAAAAACGATTTAAATTGTTTATAATCAACAAGTTGACATAAACAATCAATAAACCAAAAACCGTGCTTATCAGGGTGCTGAACAGTAGTCGGATCAAAAACTCCTGAAAACTATGGTTCACATAAAACCCTGAGAAATGGTTATAGCTGATTATGATGGTCTGAACAACAAAGGCTAATGCCAGGCACCATTGCACCAGCCATCTGAAACGAACCTGCTGATTGAGGTGCAGCATCATCATAGAGGCAGAATGTATTAGCTTATTCAAGGCAAATATATGAATCTGATTAATACTATACCTGAGAAACCCATAAAAAAATGCAATTGCAGTGGGACCTTCATTTTCCCACTGCTAAAACAACAGCCCCTTTTACTAAAATACACCAAAGGTCAATGAAACACCGGCATTAAAAGTATTCAGAAACTGCTCATCAGTGCCCATCAGCTTTACAGGCGATGTGTTGCGGTAAGTTCCGTAAACCCCAATCCACCATTTGCCTGCAATCCGGGCCTGAACATCAATACCCGGTTCAAAAACGGCGAAAGTTTCAGTATCAATAATCTCCTGATACCAGGGACGGCTTTCGGCAAAACCATTGGTATAACGGTACTGAGCAACACCCATACCCGACAGGATGGTTACGCCCGCCTTAAAGTTCCTGCCCATTGGTATCATGTATTCAACAAAAACACCTGAGTAACCTCCCTCCAGCCGATAAGTACCGTCAGAAACCAGTTCAGCAAGGGTGTGGTCAAAATTTAAGGCATGGCCGCCGAAACCCACGGCCCAGTGTTTATCAAAAACAACGCCTGCTTTATATCCAATCATTGTTGCCGACTTGCCTAAAAGTTCATTGTAACCGCCACTCAGGCCACAAAACAAACCTAAGGTATGTTCATTGTGATGGCCTTTGTATTTCCATACATAATCCCTGGTGGTGGAATCCTGCCCAAAAAGCATGAAGTTAACGAACAGGACGAATGCTAAAACTAAAACTTTTGATTTCATAATTATTTATTTTTAAATGGTTTAACAATGAAGCAAAAGTATAGCGGGTTCAAAATGCAAAAAAATAAAACTGGCTGAACGCGTATAAACAGTACCCAAGCACGTAATTTATTGAGCTGAACGTGTTAAACCGGAATCAATAAATTCTTAAAATTCATTTTATACATGAAAGTATGGTTAACTCTTTCTTTTTTTGCTTTTTTTTCATGACCTACGCAACTATTGCCATTTTACTTGTTTACTTTGTTGTATTGTATTTAAACATACATCAATATCAGGATATTGTAAACCGGTTTTAATGACGAACGATCAGGATCTGATTGCAAACTGCCTGAAAGGCGATGGCCGTACGCTGGCTGCCTTTTATGACCGTTATGCTCCCAAATTATTGGGCGTAAGCATGAGGTATGTTTCGTTACAGGCTGATGCCGAAGATATACTGCAGGAAGCTTTTATTAAGATCATTCAGAACCTGAAACGTTTCGAGTATCGTGGTGAAGGCTCACTGGAAGGCTGGATGCGGAGAATAGTGGTTAATCTGTCGTTAAATTTCTTAAGAAAACGCGAAAAGGATTTCCTGTATACCGATAAGGAAATGCCTGTAATTGCTGATGAAAGCAGCGATTATGAACCACCTGCCCGGATCAGCCCGCAAGAAGTCCTGCAACTTATTAACGAACTGCCGGTGGGCTATCGCACCGTACTGAATCTGTATGTTTTTGAAAAATACTCGCATCATGAAATCTCGGAAATGCTCCAGTGCACCGAAAGCAACTCAAAAAGCCAGCTTTTAAGGGCCAGGGCACTTCTGAAAAAGAAAATGATGCACCGGATGAATGAAATTGAAAAAATATCCACATATGGAAAATAAAGAGCCCTTGTTCGATTTTCTGGAAGATGTGGTTGACCAGCTGGAGGTTCAACCCACTGAACAGGCGCGGAAAGTGCATCTTCAGGCTATGCAGGATCAGCTACATGTGCTGGCCCGGCAACGCAGCCGGCGCCGGCTTTTGAAAGGTCTGGGCGGAGCTTTGCTTCTGGCCCTGTTACTCACAGGTCTCATCTGGTTGCTGCCTTTGCAACCGGGTAAAACCACCGGTGCAGTTAAACAACGCACCCTTCATACGAAACCAGCCACAAATCCAGCTACTGTTGCCACATCATCAAATCCAGCTATTGACCACCCGGCAGCAGACCCTGCAAACTCCTCATCAAACCCAACCATTCAGACCATTCAGACTCAACCGGCATATAACGCCTCATTATATAAACCTCAAACGGCTAATCCTCAAAAAAATAATCCCGAAATATTGCAAAAACAGGCTGTTGCAAAAAACAACATCCCAACATCCGGCATTGCCAGGCTGGCTG
>CAZKCK010000049.1:10549-22841 GCA_964550695.1 uncultured Bacteroidales bacterium
AAACAGGCTGTTGCAAAAAACAACATCCCAACATCCGGCATTGCCAGGCTGGCTGTTCACAGCGCTCAGCTAAATGCAAAGGGCAATTGCCTGTTACCCGCCCCGGTCGATCCCACAACCAATCCCGTGATAAAATGCTCCATTAAAGATACCATCATTTCACTCTCAAAATCCGGCGGCAAAGCAAGAAACAACTTATCCGATTTTTCTGTTGGAATACATTACACGCCTGAATTCATGTTCAACACCCTCGACCAGTCGAACAAACTTGTTAACACCGGCGGATTGGAAGCCACCTGGTATATTGGCCCCTATTCCATCAGGTCGGGTATCGGTATCTCGGTTACCAGCGGTGTGACTGCATTGGGCTATAATTACAACGATTATCTGGGTATGACTAAAAAACTTGATTCGGTTTCGTTTTCATATGATGCCGCAGGCAGGAAAATTCTCCCAAGTTGGTTTTACAGCGACAAAAATGTGTATGACACCGCCTTACTTTCAGTTACCAATGAAATCAGCAAGCGCTATACCTATTTGCAATTCCCGCTTATTCTGGGTTATGATTTTCATCAGGGTGAGCTCTTGTCGTTTGGTTTCAGGGCCGGCCCGGTTTTGCAGGTACTCATAAAAGAGGAGCAATTAAATCAGGATCCCGGAGCCGGTGACAATCAAATTATTTCAATCAATCAGCTAACCCCTGACCGTACTGCCACGCACTGGCAGGCTTTGCTGGGTTTCAATTCGTCGGTTTTACTTTCGAGGAGGGTAAAGCTGGAACTGGAACCACATATTAAATACTACTTCAATTCTGTTTATGAAAAGACCTCCACCACCAGCAAACCCTGGTCGGTGGAATTACGTACCGCATTAATTATCAAACTTTAATACAAAACACTATGAAACGCATTATTGGCTTCTTCAGCTTATTGCTTGTTTTACCCTATCTTGGGCAGAGCCAATCGTTCAGCATATCGGGCAGCGTAAAAACCTATCAAATGGTTGGTATATCTGACTGGTTGGTTACCATTGAATCAACCCCGGGTATATGGCCTTATTACTTCAACCAGGTTTTTACTGATTCGCTCGGACATTACCAGACCACCGGGGCAATAAACGACTCCGTTACGTTACAGATGACGGTGAGCACTTATGATTGTGGCATGAGTCTGACCGATACCAGTTTTGTGATCAGCGCCGGACAATCCGTACAGGCCAATTTTGTAATTTGTGATCCAACACCTTGTGTAGCAAACTATTACTATCAGGTTGTAAATGATAGCACCAACGGTCGAACGCTCCAGTTTTTTAATACATCATCTGGCCCCTATTACGAAGTACTTTGGGATTTTGGTGATGGAACAACTTCCACAGAAATCTCTCCCATCCATACATTTGCGTCAGGAAGCTGGGTAACCTGCCTGGTTATTTCCGATCCTCTGCCGCCCAGTGGTTGCTCTGATGTGGATTGCAAAACCATACAAATTTCAGGCGGTGAACCCTGCACCAATTCATTTACCTATGAAATTAACGGCCTTTACGTAGCATTCTCCGGTACAACAAACGGCAACATTCCGGCCACCTATTACTGGAATTTTGGCGATGGCAGTTCCGGTGAAGGACAAACCACTGAGCACTCTTTTCAAAGTACCGGAACTTATGCCATCAGCCTTACAACCATTCAATCAGATACTTGCACCGCCATCAGCACCCAAAACATTACCATTGACAGCACTGAATGTGTAGCAGGATATACCTGGTATGCCGACTCTATACAACCAAATCTGATACATTTTACCAACACATCAACCGGAACGCAAGCGGTTGAATGGCAATGGGAATTCGGGGATGGGAGCACTTCCAACCTGGATTCACCTGACCATACATTTTCACCGGGTTCATGGGATGTATGCATGACAATCTATACGGCCACCTGCACCGAAACCTATTGCGAAACGATTGTTATCAATGCGACCCATGAATGTCAGGCAAATTTCAGTTATGTGATGGATCCCGGCAATAACCTGACCCTACATTTTACAGACCAGTCAACCGGTGACATCAACCTTTGGATTTGGGATTTTGGTGATGGTAACGAATCAATTCTTCAAAACCCTGATCATACGTTTGAACAGGCGGGACAGTACACCATCTGTCTGAATGTTTTTACAGCAGATAGTATTTGCCAGGCAATCTATTGCCAAACCATTACGGTAAATCCATTGCTGTATTTCCCGGTGATAGGACAGGTGTTGGCGGGTTTTTTTCCAGCCGATGGTATAGCGGTAGAACTCTACAATGCTGCCAATAATCTGCCTGTTTTGGTTGATACAGCCTTTACGGGAGAATTCGGGGCATTTGCATTTTATACCGTGCCACAGGGCGAACATTTTATAAAAGCTACACCAGCCCTGATTTCAGGCATCTTCGGTAACTACCTTCCAACCTACTCCGGCAATACGGTTTTATGGGAGCAAGCCATTGCATTAAATGTTACACAGGCTATTTCAGGAGCCGATATTACATTGGTTGCCAATCCGGTATTGGCTCAGGGCAATGGATTGATAAGCGGAACCCTGAAGGGATCTGTTACCGATAATTCATCACAGGGCCAGAAAATTTTCAATGTGCCAATTTACCTTTTTTCTCCGGAAAACGATTTACTACACGCTGCGTTTACTGATACTTATGGAAACTTTGCCTTTAACAACGTTCCATACGGCAATTATTTAGTGCTACCAGAAATCACCGGGCTACATGCCGAGGCTTTCCCGATAAACCTTGAAGCCGGCAATACAAGCCATACCGGTATTACATTTACCGTAAGTGAACTTGGAATACAATACGGCATCGATGACCCACTGCCTCAGGGGATTTCGGGCATAGGTCTGCCCTGGCCAAACCCGACAAAAGGTAAGGTACAGTTAAACATTGATGCATCCCTGACTGCTTCCGGCAGTTTAGTGCTTAGCAACCTGAATGGAAACATTGTAAAAGAAATACCCCTGGAACTGGTGGCCGGAAATAATCAGTTAAAACTTGATTTCGGCACGGTTCCCAAAGGCGTTTATGCATTAATTTTACAGATGAATTCCGGCAAAGTGTTTATTCATAAAATTGTTGTTCTTTAATGATTTCCATAAAGTTCAAAAAATTTATAAGTTCCACGCAACTTTCAAAAAAAGACATGTTTCATTCATAAAGGCTGATCATTCAACAGACTTAATTTTAAAATACTATTTACCAATAAATCCTATTACTATGAAAAATCGCTTCACCTTCCTCTGGATTTTCATGCTTTTAGCAACCGCTCTGCAAGCGCAAATCCAGACACTGAGCATTTCCGGTACAGTGATGAACATCAACACTACAGTACCTATTGCCAATCATGAGGTTATGATACAGATTGATTCGCTGTATGGTATGCCTTATTACAACAGCACAACCACCAATTCAAGCGGATTTTATCAGGACTTAATCACATTTACTCCGGGCATGGTCAGTCAGGGCAATGTAATGGTAAGCACAATTGATTGCAACGGCTCGATACATTCACAAACCTTGCCTTACAGTCCCAACGTTCTGAGCCTTACAGCCAATTTTGAAATTTGCGCTGACTCCACCCCTACCGGATGTCAATCTTCATTTGATTATTACACTGATTCTGTCTCAAACCTGACCTACTTCTATGACCAATCCACAGGAAATCCTTATGCATGGTTCTGGGATTTTGGTGACGGCGCGGTTTCAACAGAGCAAAACCCCGTACATGTATATGCACTGGCAGGTAATTATTTTACAACCTTGACCATTTCTGCAACCAATGGATGTACTTCAACATCAACCAAAATCGTTTACATTTACGGACAACCCGGTGGTTGCCAGGCAGTCTTTACGTATTCACCCAACAATCCGGCTTATCCAAATCAAATACAGTTTACTGACCTCTCGTATGGCAGCATGGAATATTGGAACTGGGATTTTGGTGACGGCACTTATTCAACTGAACAAAACCCAACCCACACCTATGCAAATGGAGGACTTTACAATGTTTGCCTGAATGTATATAGTTCTGACAGCTCATGTAACTCAACGTATTGCATGGGTGTTATAAGCGGAAACCCGGGTGGACCCTGCCAGGCCTTCTACAACTATCTGATTGAGTATGCGGTAGATACCATAACCGGTATTCCAAATGTTACGGCTCAGTTCTTCGATCAATCTTCGGGCAATATTAATTCATGGTTATGGACTTTTGGTGATGGCACCTCGTCATCTGAACAAAATCCCGTGCATGCTTTCATGCCCAACGGCTATTATATGGTATGTTTAACCATTCAGGGCGACAGCAATTGCACTGACACCTATTGCGACACCATCTTTACGGGTATGCCCGTTGGTTGCGAGGCCTCATGGTACCATTATCCGATTGATACGTTAAATATGTTGGCACACACCTTCCAATTTGTAAATACTTCAACCGGAAACTATACACAACTGATGTGGGATTTTGGCGATGGAACCTATTCTACAGATCAAACACCCATTCACACCTTTGCACCAGGCCAATGGGTAACATGCCTCACAATTTCCAATCCTATGCCACCAAGCGGTTGCTCTGATGCCGAATGCCAAACGATTATTATTGACAGCATTTTCCCATGCAACAGTAGCTTCGGTTATCAGGTTTCAAATTTAACGGCCAGTTTCAATGGATACTTATTAAACGGACAATCTGCAACTTACACCTGGAATTTTGGTGATCCTTTGTACTTTGGCATTGGTGAAGGAGAGAATGTAACCCACACTTATTCAGCACCCGGCATCTATTCAGTAACATTAACCACAACAACTGTCAATGGATGCACATTCTGTTCGGTACAACAGATTTTTGTTGGTGATTCCACCAATATTCAGAACATTCAGGGTACTGTGCTGGCTGGCAATTATATACCAACAGGCATCGTATTTTTGCTACCAACAACCAGTTTATGGATATGGAATGCACAAATGGCAACCATTGATTCATCAGGCCATTATTTCTTTGGCAATGTATTGCCCGGAAGCTACCATATTTTAGCTGTACCATTCAGTGTTAATGGTGACACCATGGCTTACCTGCCCACATACTTTGGTGATGTAATTTTCTGGGAACAGGCAACCATCGTTACTTTAGGAACTGCTGCCCCTGCTTACAACATCAATCTGGTTGCCTGCAATGGCATCACTCCCGGCGGTGGATTGATCAATGGAAACATCACTACAACAGGTTTAAAAGCCGGCATGAGCGATGTTAACATACTGCTTCTTGACGAACAAGACCAACCGCTGTTATTTGATAAGAGCAATGCTGCCGGGGCTTTTGATTTTACCACTCTGGCCTACGGAACTTATACGATCTGGGCAGAAATGCACGGAGTAACGACCATTCCGGTGCAGGTTACTTTATCAGAAGCAAACCCCACTGCCACCGTAAACCTCAAACTTTCAGGAACTTCTGTAATGGGCATTGGAGATGAGAATAGCCTGATCAAGAGCATCGGGCAGGTTTATCCCAATCCGGTTACGAATGGTGCAAGCCTTGAAATAACCACACTTAAACCCGTGAAGCTGCAAATTTCGATTGTTGATGCTATGGGACGTATCGTTAACTCTACAATCAACACAATGAATGGAAGTGAATTAATTAACCTGAGCACCCAATCGCTTCCTTCAGGAATTTATACGTTGCTCATAACCGGCGATGACGGTAGCCGTATACAACGCAAACTTGTAAAGTCAAGCAGATAAACTGTTTTTCAGTTAAATCTCAAAGCCCTCCGGAATGTTTCGGAGGGCTTTTTTATTACCAAAAAACATCTGAATGTTCAGGACTATCCATCACTTCGCTTTCAAATCCGAGACAGTTTTAATGGAAGATGCCTTATTTTGAAGACGATTTTGCTTAAATCCCCCATGCCCGCCTTTAAGAAAGGGGGATGCCTTCTTAGCAAAATCTTCAATAACAGGCTTACCGGCTGATTAAAAGTTTTGCATTAAATACTTTACCATCTACTTGCATTTCAACAAAATAACTTCCACTTTTAAGATCATGCACATCCACCTGCCCTGGTTCAGCAAGTTTCAGTTAAAAATTCATCCTGATACCGAGTCCGTTGCCATCGAGGCAGAGGTTGAATTCTGTTTTATTCCTGATCATGCTTGTGGGATGCAGGCTGTTGTTGTATATTCTTACAGCATTTTTTGCATGTTTTGAATAACCGACCGACAAAGGGATGGAGAGGGCAAGAATTCCGGCACCAATACCAGCCATTGCCCAAACAGGTTTGCCACCACCGATGGCGGTACCGATAGGCCAGCCAACCATAAATCCACCAACAAAACCCAGCACCGAGCCTGCATCAAAATTGCTTTTGGCTCTTTGCATTTCATGAAAGGCCTCAGAATTAACTGAAGTAATTTCAAGCAATTGACGGGGTGTCAACGGCTTACCGTTCTGAAGGAAAACAACTCCCAGTGCCTTCCGCGTTTCGATTGTGTCAGTTACATTTTGTGCCATGAGCTGAATAGAGCATAGCAAGGCACATACAAAAAGTAAATTTTTCATATCATAAATTATTTGTGATAAAATCCAAACAACTGGTTATCCTGATGTATTTATGGCGAATTTCATTATTATTTTGGTTTTCAGCGAGTCGCATTCAAAGTCTACTGCATTTTTTTGGAACACCATAACATAAACAAACATAAACACCACAACTGAAATAAGAATGTTTCTTTCATTGTGTTATTAAATTTATAATACACAAATATATAAATAAACTTAAAACACCGCGCCTTGTTGGTCATAATAACCTTTCGATCAAATTATTCCTGCATGAAAGGATACCTGAAGTCCTGAGCCGGTATAAAGGTTTCCTTGATGGTTCTGGGGCTTACCCAACGCAGCAGGTTCAGGTTACCGCCGGCTTTATCATTGGTTCCCGATGCCCTTGCTCCTCCGAAAGGCTGAAGGCCGACCATGGCTCCGGTAGGTTTGTCGTTGATATAAAAATTGCCGGCAGCATATCTTAATATTCTGCTTGCCTGAAGCATCGCATATTTATCATTAGCAAAAATTGCACCTGTAAGTCCATAAGGTGAGGTTGCATCACATATGTGCAGGGTCTCTTCGTATTTAGTGTCATTGTAAACAAAAATTGTGATAACCGGACCAAAAATCTCTTCCTGCATGGTTGTAAACATGGGGTTGGTGGTTACAATTACCGTTGGCTGAATAAAATAACCTATTGATTTATCACCAGTTCCACCAGCTATTATTTCACATTCTGAAGATTTTTGAGCAAGATCAATGTATTTCATAATTCCATCAAATGCTGCTTCATCAATCACGGCATTCATAAAATAACTGAATCCGGTAACATCGCCCGTACTAATTTCTGATACCTGTCTGACCAGATGATCCCTGACTTCGGACCACATTGAGGCGGGGATATAAGCTCTGGATGCTGCCGAACATTTCTGACCCTGATATTCAAATGCCCCCCGGGTAATGGCTGTAGCTACTTCAAGCGGATTGGCTGAATTGTGAACGAAAATAAAATCCTTTCCGCCCGTTTCGCCAACAATCTTGGGATAAGATTTATAACCGGTCAGATTATCGGTCACGCCACGCCACAGGCTGTTAAATGTGTTATTGGAACCTGTGAAGTGTATCCCGGCAAGGTTTCTGTCTTTTAATACTGTTTTACCTATGAGTGAGCCGGGACCAGGAACAAAATTGATGACTCCATCGGGCAGTCCGGCCTCCTGAAATATCTTCATCAGGTAATAGTTTGATAACAGCGAAGCAGTAGCAGGTTTCCACACAGTAGTATTGCCCATCATGGCAACAGCCATATTCAGGTTTGATGCTATTGCAGTAAAATTAAAAGGGGTAACTGTGAATACAAAACCTTCAAGTGCCCGGTATTCCATGCGGTTAAACTGCCCGAATTCCGACTTGGGCTGATCGCCATAAATCTGTGAGGCAAAATAAACATTGTATCGTAAAAAATCGATGGCCTCGCATGCTGCATCAATCTCAGCCTGATAAACATTCTTGCTCTGACCCAGCATGGTTGCGGCATTGAGGAGGTAACGGTATTTTTTCGATATCAGTTCGGCGGCTCTGAGCATGATTGAAGAGCGCTCGAGCCATGGAATATCCTCCCACATATCTCTTGCTCCCAGAGCCTTTTCAACGGCCATCCGGATTTCCTTTTCCGTGGCCTGATGATAGATTGCCAGTGTTTTTTGGTGATTGTGTGGCATCACCACCCGGGCGGTTTTACCTGTTCGAATTTCCTTTCCGCCAATAATTAACGGGATTTCAATTTCCGAATTACTCTGGCGGTTTATCTCTTCAAGAATCTGTTCACGTTCCCTGCTGCCTTTTTCGTAATGAAAAATGGGTTCATTCTGCGGGCTGTCAAATGTGAAAATAGCATTATTCATTGTTCCGGTTTTAATAACGATTGTATCGAGTTGCAAAATTATGCAATTCGCTCCGTAAAATCAGAACAATCAAGTATAAAGCTTATGTTAAATGCTTACCTGTTGATTAATTTCAGCAAGTGTTTGTTGTAAAGCACTGGTAATGATCGGATCGTACTGGTTATGGAATTTATCAAATGCATCAACAATAGCCTGCCCCCGGGCTGTTAACACTGTTTTTCCTCCGTCCTTGCCACCCCTCTGCCGCTCAATTACGGCAAAACCCAGCAATTCTTCAATTTTATTCAGGTTATCCCAGGTTTTACGGTAAGTGAGATGGTGTTTCTGCATGGCCAGTTTCAAACTGCCTGTTTCACTGATACTCTTCAGGAGCCTCCACTTGCCGTCGCCAAGTATGCCATTCATTTCATCTGTTTCGAGCCAGATTTTATACCGGATTGTCAGGTTTTTCGTCATCCTTCAAAACTATCTCTTATTCCTGAATTATCCGGTTACCGAAACGCCAATCAGTTTACCGATACCGAAAGTAACAGCAGCAGCAGCCAACCCGAAAAATACCTGACGGAATCCGGAATACCAGACATTTTTCCCCGTAAACAGGGTGATTGCGGCTCCAATCAAAAACAATCCGGTGGCACTCATACCCACACTCAGTGCCACGGCATTCATCCCGGTGGTGAACATAAACGGAATGACCGGAATAACAGCGCCTATGGCGAACAATACAAATGAATAGATGGCTGCTTCAACGGCGGAGCCGTGTAATTCATCCACATTAATGCCCAGTTCTTCCTTTACAAGCATCTGATGCGCCTTACCCTTATCCTTCATGATGTCAGCAGCCATCTCATGTGCCTGAAATTCGGGAATACCCTTGGTAATATAGATGAGGGCAAGTTCCTGTTGTTCTCCCTCAGGATTTGCATCTATCTCATCCATTTCGAGTTGCATCTGGTTTTCATACAATTCCTGCGAACTTTTTACCGAAATCCATTCACCCAGTGCCATCGACAATGCCCCTGCAAGCAATCCGGCCAGTCCGGCAAGCAACACACCCTGATTGCCGGAAGTGGCTCCCGCAATGCCCATGACCAGGCTGAAATTGGACACAAGTCCGTCATTCCCGCCAAGCACCGCAGCCCTTATGGCATTTCCGCCTACCGAACGGTGACGCTTTTCAAATTTGGAGAGTTGTGTGCCCGAAATCCGATCTTCATTGTCGAGAATGGAACGCAAAATTTTAACGTGATTGATTTCATTTCCGGTAATTTCTTCCTGACGCTTTTTCTTTCCGGCAATAATACCCGAAGAAAGGCTCTTCTCGGTATCCATCAGGGCACCAAGCACATAGTCATAGCCAAAGACACGGCCAATCAGGTTGATGGTGCGGGCACGCCATGAGGGTTGAAGAAAATTGTCTGTATTCAGGTTGAGTTTTGTTGCAAAAGCTATGGCATGACCTTTCTCGATTTCACTCATTTTCAGGAAAACCCCTGCAATGACCTCATCCGGTTCATTTTCGGCAAGTTTCTGATAAAGAAAGCATGCATCAATTTCTGTCTGAATGTTTTTAAGATTCATGCTTGAAGGCTCTTCAAAACTGTTGATTCTGCAGAAGAATGTATAAACAAGTAATCTCCTGATTCTGCACCATCCGGCAGATTTTTCACCAGTTTATTCTGATACACGCTGTACTGCACATAACCCAGTTCAAACATCAGTTTATCAATAACCACCTTCTGCGTACCTCCGGTCTCGATTTGAATCAGTGGCTTGTGTTTTTCGAGGATTCCCCTGATTTCGGGAAATACAAATTCCTCATACCCTTCAATATCGCACTTCAGGTAGTTGATTTTTGGTACATCTTTCAGCAATATACTTCCCCGAACCATTTCGGTTTCAAATACATAGTTTTCATTTTTGTCAGAAGGTCCGCTGGCCACATGTGCCAGACCTGTACGGAAATTGCCGTTCATTTTGGGGAGTTCCATCTGAATCATTTTGTTTTCAGTACCCAATGCATAATTGTGTATAACACAGTTTTTACGTTTACCGAGCGCCCAAACCAAAGTGTTGTAAAACGGACGGACAGGCTCAATGGAAATCACTTTTCCTTCAGAACCCACACAACGTGCAAATATCTTGGAGAAATATCCCAGGTTGGCTCCCAGATCAACCACATAATCACCCTTGTGAATAAGTCTTTTTACAAAATAATGATACTTAAATGTGGGATTGCTTTTCAGTACACCAAGGTCATATAAAAAATAGAAACCAATATGCAGGGTTTTTAAATAGGCTGAAATACCGAGCAATCTGAATAGAATTTTTTTGATAAAAAGTGTCATAAAAGTGAGGTATTAAAACTGGATCAGGCACGCTGAACAGGGATCTGATGCCGGTGTAAGAACAAAACAGATTCATTGCCGGCAAAAATACGAAATCTTTACGGGAAGGCATGCCGTAAAAGAAGTGCAGGATAAGATAATGATGTAAGTAAAAGTTAATTCGTTACAGATTTATGACTGAAAATAATGCATAGCGCAATCATTGAAACCGAAACGAAAACGTTTGCCTCAACTAATGCATAATGTATAATTTGCCTGAGATGGACTAGAAAAACTCTTTTGCGTCAAATTCAATTTTGTGTTCCTTTAACAATCCCATCAACTCATCACTGAAAGTGAGGCCTGCATGAAGGGTTTCCTGATTTTTCACATAGTTGATAAGTGCTTCCTTCTCATTCAATCCAAAGCTAAATACCGCAAAACCGTTTTGCCAGCCTTTAAAATCGGGAAATAATTCCAATGATTTTATATGACGTGAAGTAACCTTTTTGATTTCATTCACCAGGTATTCCATTGACATCGAAGAATGTATGCTTGCAACAATATGAAAATGGTCGGAATACCCGCCCACGCGGAATACCTGGCAGTGCATGCTTTCAAGATATCCCCAGAAAAATTTATAAAATTTTTCTCTGAAAGGCTTAGTAAGCGTATGCTCCCGATTTTTAGTACTGATAATTATATGACATAGCATTTGTGAATAAGTGCTCATTGTATGATTAATTTTTCTGTTAGTGAATAGATTAATTAGCAATTCATAAAACACCCGGACGCAAATATAAAAAGTATTTCGTAATCATTTCATGATGCTGAAACATCAAGTTAAGAAATTATGGTTTAAATCCAACAGTCTGAGCCAATACAATCAATTTATCAGGCCCGGTGTTCAGCAATCCTGAGAGTTCATTCGCACTGAACGATGCACGTGTAACCGTATTCAAACCTTGCGATGCACAATAAAGATACACATTCTGAACAATGCAGCCGGTATGAATGCCTGCATAAAGTGGTTTATGCTCTTCAGACGTATTTCCCATTTTTGAGAGATCAGACACATAAACCAGATTCAGCGCAGCCTTCTCAACAAAGTCCTGAGTCCCTGTTGCTTTCAGAAAGTTACCGGCTTTTACCTGAATTAATGTGTGTGCTTTGGGCTCATAAAGATAAATACCTGCACGCAGAAAAACATATATACTGATATCCTGGTAATTACGCGCAGTTGGTGCCGTACGTTTTCCTGATTCCGGCCGGTTGATACCATCAGCAGCCCATAATAGATCTGAAAGTTGCTGTAACGAAAGTTCTTTTTCTGAAAATTCACGGGCCGAAAAACGATCATTCAGTGCCTGCATCAGGGGCTTCCCTCCGGTTTTATCCGGTAAAGGCAAGGCAATATTTACGGGCAACTGACCAAAAACCCCTGATGTGAGTGCCACAACACCCCAAAA
>CAZKCK010000050.1:0-22681 GCA_964550695.1 uncultured Bacteroidales bacterium
TTGTCGTTACCATTCCCGGTATTGCTGGCTGCAAAAGTCACGATCCCCATTGATGAACTAGGTGAGGAAGCCCTGATATTACAATATTTGATAATATTATTTTCGGCTGAATTCAGAAAGCGGATGGCCGGTGCGCCATTTCCTGTACTGGTCCCGGCAATGGTCAGTTGGTTTGAAGTACCTGACTGATTCGCTCTTCCATCAATGGTAACATTATCTGCACCATTAAAATCAAGCACTGCCCAGTTTCCGGTGGTTGAAATACTAAAAGTCCCTGTTGGATAAATGAGGATGGAACTATAGTTTGATGATCCTGTACCACTACCGCTCAGAACAGCAGAAGCTGTTTCTGAAGTATTGCCCGTAATCTGCAGCACAATTTGCCCCTGGATGGCACCGCTGTTAATGGCCGCAAATGCGAGTTGCAAAGTTGAGTAATTGGCCCCTGATCCTCCAATAGACCTGATTGTCTGACCCTGCGTAAAAATTATACAAAAAAACAGAATCATTAAAATTGGTACTTTTTTCATAATGGTGAATGTTTTGGTAACAGAATAGGGTAATTCCACTTAATGCCACAATAAGTATTTCTACTGAGTACAAATATAATACATAAATAATCATTCCTGACAATGGAATAGCAAAATTTTATTATCCAAATTATGGAAATTCTAGACCACTGCTATGAAGTGTGCCTATTAAATTGAAAATGAGATAAATGTCCGAAAAACGGGTAAGTTGTCCTGATTCTATGTTAGCCATTTAAGAAGCAACCCCATCAAAATTTCCTGTTTAATGGGTTTTGAGATATAATCGTCACATTGGGCTGCAAGTGCATTTTCTCTGTCACCGGCAATGGCAAAGGCGGTCTGGGCAATAACCGGTAACTGTGGCCTTATTTTTTTGATCTGACGCGTGGCTTCATATCCGTTTAGCTCAGGCATCTGTAAATCCATCAGGACCAAATCGATGGATTGGTTATCAAGACACTGTTTCAGTGCCATTTTCCCATCGGCAGCATGAAGAACTTTTGCACCGGCCCTTCCCAGCATGGCTAAAAGCAACAGATAGCTGGCTTCATCATCATCAGCAATGAGTATTGTTTTATGTTCAAAGTGATACTTTTTGGTTAGCTCCTTTGATTCCTCAAATGATTTTTTTTCGGGATGTATCAAAGGAATGGTGAAATAAAATATCGTCCCTTTGCCCGGTTCCGAAGTTAACCGGATTTTTCCACCCAGTTTTTCAACATATTTTTTAGCAACTGACAATCCAATTCCAACTCCGCCGTAAAGCCTTGTATGTGTGTCGTCTACCTGTCTGAAGATTTCGAAAATCAGATCGTGTTTATCATGTGAGATTCCTATACCGGTATCTTCAACAAAAAATTCAAGATAATCATGCTCATTTTCTGTCACAATGGTATATCCAAATTCAATTTTACCTGTTATCGTAAACTTGAGGGCATTTTTAAGCAGGTTTATCAATATTTGTTGCAACCGTTTCGGATCGGATATAATCTGCAGATTGCCATGAACAATAGGGCTTTGGAGGTTGATAGTCAGATTTTGTTTGTTCAGTTTAATACGCTCTATAAGGATAATGTCATAAACAGTTGTCAGCATCTGATGCAGATCGATTGCTTGATTGCTGGTGTTAAACTGACCTGATTCAATAAGGGTAATATCAAACATATCTTCAACGATTCCCTGCAGGTGCTCACCACTTTTGTTAATTATATCTACAAATTTAAGTACGGAGTCATGTGGTGTTGACTGATTTATCAATGATGAAAAACCAATAATTGCATTGAGTGGTGTGCGTAATTCATGCGACATTGTAGCCAGAAAAGCTGATTTCAACCTGTCCGCTTCACGGGCTAAATCAAGTGCCTGTTTTACATCCTGTTCAGCTTTTTTTCGCTGAATTGACAAACTGATCTGGTCAGATACAAATTCAAGCATCTCAACACTTTTCTGATCATAGGCCAATGGATTGGTATAGCTTTGAACTACAAATGCCCCGATGGCCTTGTTATCATGAACCAAAGGAACGCCAAGCCACACTTCGGCTGCGCTGCCATATTGTGAAATTGCACCACTTTCCCTCAATGCAGCTATGTCGGCCTTTTGAAGTAAAAGTGATTTTTTCTGTTTGATTACCAGACCTGTAATTGAGGTTGATGCAGGCCAGGAGGTGACCTGGTCTTTTTCATCCTTAAAAAAAGGCGAAAACAATTCGTCTTTACTTTCGTCGTACAGCGCAACAAAAAAGTTTGTGGCATCCATCAGTTTGCCAATTTCTTGCTGTATCCGCTGAATAAGCTGTTCAATATCAGCAGTTGAAGTAACAGCATCAGAAATATTATAAAGAATGCTCTGAATAAGCTGTGATCGTTTGCCTTCTGTAATAGAACGGGCCTGCTGCATGTTTTGCAGTGCAAGTGCCGACAGTTGTTCTGCAATGAGGTACAAAGCCTGGCTCACATAGCTGAATTGCTTATGGCTCATATGCGGAACACTTTTCAGGGCTTTTAAAAACTCATCTTCATCAGCCCCGATTTCGGCAGCATATTTTTTAAGTTGTTCGGGGTCAGTATCATCATCAAGCACCTGACCAATAAGCCAATTGGCAATGTGGTGATTGCCGGCCATAATTGCTGCACCTCCGTCCCACAATCCACCGCTCAGGCATTTTTGAATGTTTGGACCGTCCGGATTGGGCATACCAATCACTGAATCTGAATATTGGCAATTTTTCAGTCCCTTCTCTGTTTGGCGTATAATCCCTTCACATAAATAGCAAAAGTTACTGGGCCGGGTAATTGGGATCCCTTTTTCGTCAGTGATGATGGAGGCAACACCGGTAGCTGCTGAAAATGCATCCTGAATTTTTTGAATTACTGAAAGGCTAAACAAATCATCAAACTTTACATCTGTTACGCTGCCTGATTGCCCGGTGAGTGTGATGATGCGTTTCTCGAGTGCTTTTTCGGTTAGTTTTTGCTCTGTAATATCTTTAGTAACACCAACTAGGGCAATGATCTGATTGGCGTCATCAGTTACATATGAAGTTGAAAGGTAAACCGGAAAGATTTCTCCGTTTTTTTTAACGTTAAGCAATTCGCCTTTAAAGCCCCCAACAATTGTTTCCCGATTAACATGATTCAAGGTTATATCGTTGTCATGGCCTGATATAATAATATTGATTTTGTTGCCAATTAATTCATTTTCAGTATATCCATAGGTCTGCACAAAGGCATTGTTTACAAAAATTATATTTCCTTCAATATCAGTAATACTAATACACTCAGAAATACTCCGGACTGTTTGTGCCAGCATTTTTATCAAAGCCTCAGCTTTTTTTCGCTCAGCCAACTCTTTTTCGAGTGTCAAAGTGCGGTCTTTTACAATTTTTTCCAGGGCTGCTTTTTCCAAAAGCTTTTTATCTTCGGCTTCTTTTATACGGAGCATGGCCCTGATTTGAGCTGTAAGTTCAGTCTGGTCAACCGGTTTGGCCAGAAAAGCATCTGCACCGGCTTCCAGTGCCCTGATCCTTCCCGAACTGCTGGTGCTTTCAGCAGTGATAAAAACAACCGGAATATGTTTGAGTGAATCAGTTTTTTTTAATATCCGGCAAACCTCATAACCATCCATTCCCGGCATAAGAATATCAAGCAATATTACATCCGGCATCTCTTTGGCACACAGTGCCAAACCTTCTGCACCTGAATTGGCAGTGAGGAATACTGCATCTGACACCGAACCCGAAAGCAAAGCTTTTATAACAATCAGGTTGTCAGGTATGTCGTCAATTGCCAGTATTTTTTTCATATTCAGATGATTTTAGAACGAAATATGTTTCAGCGTAACTAACCAGAGGATAAATAAGCCAACCAACACATATACAATGGGATAGCGCATGGGCCATATTTTTTTATCTGATTTTGCAACAAGCAGGTTTATCGGAGGGATGTTGTTTGAAACAAATGGAAGCACAACAATACCCAAACCTGCCAGAAACAGGCCCCAGTAAAGGGAATAGGCATTCCATACAAATGGAATCAAACATAAAGATCCCATAATCCACGGACGGATAAAGGCGTTTGTAAGGAATACTTTCCGGTTGGTATAATCTGTAATAAACACCCCGGCATAGGCGGCTTTTAAAAAGAGGGTTTGCCACATACTTCTGTAAATCCGGATCAATACAATTACAGCAATACCAATAATGACTCTAATTATTAAACTATCTGCCAGCCAGGCAAATGCAACTCCCAACCCATCATAAATAAAGATACCGGCCAGCAACCCTGCCGGAAAAGTATGGATTAGAATGAAGGCAATCCATGTAACAAAAAGGCGCAGCTTCCAATTGTTGAATTTTGATTTTCTCAGAACTGTGATTAATATCAGCCCTGTGAAAAAAAATACCAGAGGAGCAACGCCATAAATTGCAAAAATCCGCATATCCGACCAGCTTGCCTCACTCACAAACGAAAACCTGATTCCTAACGGGGAATATATAAATTTTAACGAAAAGTACCTTAACAGGATGGCGTTCTGCAAGGTAATCAGAAACTGTATCAGCAGGGCCGACAGGACAAAAGCAGTGGATGAAAACAGGAAAAGCTCATACAGACCAATAGGCGATAAGGGCCCGGTTTCAGTGTTGCCGGCACTGCTTTGTTTTTTGGATCGTCCAATTTCATTCAGGATATCAGCCATTTGTTAAAAATCTTGTTAAAATTTTAACAAAGATAAGATAAGTCGGTTTAATCCGTGTGTTTTGTTTATTGCAATTTACAAAAGCTGAATATTTCTCGCCGGGATTTGAACACATTGAATGTGAGTCTCTTTGAATAGTAGGGTTTTTGTTTTATCGACATAGCTCATTATACAGAAGGTTAATTATTATTGTATAAACTATCTGATAATCTGTTTACTACATATTGGCTAATGCGACAATCATAACACGGACTTAAAGCAAACCGGAGTTCAGTACTATCTGCTTGCAATCTCTGTTTTAGCAACTTAGTAAATCTGTAATATTGGCAATTATTATTGAGACAGCTCAAACCAGAGGTATATTTTTTGGAAAGTCTTCCGGGTTTTGAAAAACATTGTAATTTTATACCTTTGTAAAACTAGAAACGCTGCTTAAACGGAATTGCATTTTGTTTTTGGTTCGATATACTTAAAATTTCCCAAAGCAAATGAATCTGCTAATTGTTGATAATGAGGCTTCTATCAGGGATGGTCTGAAGCAGGCGCTTAAGCTGCATGGGTATCAGGTGCTAACAGCATCCAACTCACAGGAAGCTGTACATATGGTGAAGTTGGGTGAGATTGATATCGCCTTTATTGATCTGAAAATGCCGGATGAGGATGGTATTAGTCTGATTAAGAAACTTAACCAGCTTCCAAATCCGCCTGAAATGATTCTTATGTCGGGATATGGCCGCAAAGAAGATATTGTTGAAGTGATGCGACTGGGAGTTGATGATTTCCTGCAAAAACCTTTTTTAATAGCTGATGTTTTAAAGTCAATTGAGCGAACGCGCAAATATATAATCCTGAAGGAAAAACTGAGTCAGAGTTTGGCCAAATTCAATACTTCTCAGGACCAGTTCGGAAGTTTGTTTGAATATCCCATTATTGGACAGAGTAAAGCTATAACGAATGTTATCGGGCTCATTAAAAAAGTAGCTTCAACTCCTGACACAAGCGTGATGATTACAGGTGAAAGCGGTGTGGGAAAAGAGAACGTGGCGCGAGGGATACACAAACTCAGCTCGCGTTGCAATGAACTTTTTGGTGCTGTAAACAGTTCAGCGGTTACTGATTCACTTTTCGAAAGTGAGTTTTTTGGATATAAAAGAGGCGCATTTACAGGGGCTTATGAAAACAAACCCGGTTGGTTTGAGGTTTGTAATGGTGGCACATTATTCCTTGATGAAATAACCGACCTTACACCCGGAAATCAGGCAAAACTTCTCAGAACACTTGAAGATAAAACAATAACGCGCATAGGAACCAATAAATCAATCGTTATCAACATCCGTATTATTTCAGCTACCAATCAGTCCATTGAAAAAATGTTGAGTGAAAAGAAATTCAGAAGCGATCTTTTTCATCGGCTAAACACCTTCTGCATCCATATCCCGCCACTTCGTGAACGACTTGAAGATATCCCCCTTTTGTTTGAGTACTTTTTCAGAACACTCACTAAAAAACTGAACAGCAGTATTACAGGATATGATCGGGCTGTAATCACTCATCTTCAGCATTATTCGTTTCCGGGAAATATACGTGAACTTAAAAATATTGTTGAAAGAGCCATCATCCTCTGCGACTCTGATAAACTGCAATTGAAAGATATTGTGCCCGGAGCCGGAGGACGTTCTGTCAACATAATCGCAAACGACCTTGATCTCGATTCCGTTGAAAAGGAAGCAATTATAAGAGCTTTGGAAATTTCGGGTGGAAGGCGGAACAAAACTGCGCAAATGTTAAATATTACACCTCAGTCACTTGACCGGAGACTTGAAAAACACGCGATTTCTTTTGTATTCAGAAAGTAATAGAATAATAACATTCGGCCATGGTTTTTAAGGGGTATTGCAACTCGTAAAGCCTATGTTCTATTTAAGGGGGTTTTCCTCCTAAATCGTAACACCTCAAGTACACAATTTAAAGGTGTTGTATGTGTTTTGGACAATGCTGCGTTGGATGTAATTTCAACATAGGTACAATTATTTTATGTCTCCTCAAAAACAGGTATCTTGTTAAAAAAGTGCCGTTAAAGTATATTCCATACCAATAAAAGGGCAAAACCAATAGGACCTGCGCATCTTCCTGGTTTTCTTTCAGCGTACCAGTAAAAGAAGCACACGGGATGAGTGAAGTAATGCTTACCCAAATTTTTAGATGTAATGCAGGTTTTTATTGCGATAGTGAACAGCAATCCTGTATAGATTTTAGAAACTTACCAAACCAAAGTTTTTAGTATTAACGGCATTATGCGAAAGTATTACTATCGGACCTATAATCCGATTCCGGATTATATAATCTTATTTAATTATCAGTAAATCACTGTTTTTCAATAATATACTCGTGGCACATAAATTGCCTTTCGTTTCTGGCAATTCAAATCGAATGAATCTAATATTCCTTAAATTTATAGAACTTCTGAAAGGGCGTTACAGCGTATCTTATTATGCAGCTTGTAAGAAATACAGCAGATTTTCTTTTGAAATTCACTTTAAACCGGCCTTTGATGAGAATTTCTGTTTGTACTTTAAGTCATTATTCATAAATAAATGGAAACATGTACATTGCCATACAAATATAAGTTTTTTATTTGATTATAGTGTCCCTTTTGGGATTTCAGAAAAACAACTCCTGCAAATAATTCATACACCTGCGTTCATTTCCATTGAAGCCCGGCAGGACGCATTTAAGGGTTTTGGATTCGACGTACTTTGGAAAAACACCGAATGCAGGAAGGTCTTCATATTGCGCAATAATACTTTTATAGCTGGTTTGCGCATTTTCAGTAATTTACAAACACTTTCAACGGAGTTAATGGTTTATTTCCAGAATCTGGCTGCAGCACCCGTTGATTTTCGGGAGCACTTTGTAATTGAGAATTCTGATGGTCAATTGCTGATTTACGATCCTGAATCCTTTTTCCCCAGGATAGCAATTATGTATTATCAACGGTCAGAGCAGGAACATTATAAGTCAATATTTAATCATTGGATGGCTTGTGATTTATTAAATGTTAATCAAAACCATCTTGTTTTTAATTAATCACACAATTTTATAACACTTAAAACAGACTATTACCAAATGTTGACATGTAAATCGAAAAGTTATGAATTGTAAGTTGTTGCTGATTGACGATGAACTTTCATTTACCAATGCGATTTCAGATCTTTTGTCACTCTACGGATTTGAAGTCCGTGTAGCCAAAAGTGGTAAAGAGGGGCTATTGGAATTGCCAGCATTTCAACCACAAATTGTCATCACTGACATTCTAATGAATGAAATGGATGGAATTGAATTTATCATGAATGCCAGAAGGTTGCAGAAAGGTTTAAAAATTATAGCCATGTCGGGTGGGGGTAAATGTGTTTCAGGCGTGGATTATCTCGAAACAGCAGTTTTTTTTACAGCTGATGCCACCATTTTAAAACCCTTCAGGGTTACTGAACTTGTTATGGAAATCATGAAATTATTGAAATAATATTAAATAACTTGACTTACCATATTGTTACCGATTCAAACATGAACATTCTTTCGTCTGATTTTGGTCAGGTGAACGGGGTATATGAAACCGGAAAGGATAAAAGACATCTTAATGATTTGTTTTGTAATAGTCAATGGTCTGCATATCAAAATATTCTGTATGAGTCGGTTCCATCACGCTTTGAAATTGGGCAGATAAACATAAATGTGGCCGGGCAACCAATAGCCATAAAAAAAGCCCAATTCAGCAAACTTGAAGGGCCGCAACAAAAAGGCTGGCTTTTGAGCCTTGTTGAAGAAAACGAAATGCATAACCTGATAGAAGTAATGTTTGCTTCAAATACTGATTTCTTGTTTATTCTGGATGCAAACGGGACCATATTAAAATACAACCATGCAGTTACAACCAAATTGCATTATAATAATAGTGAGTTAACCGGTAAATCAATATTGATGCTGCACCCGCAGGTTTACAGAGATGAAGCGGCATCAGTTGTAACTGAAATGATTCAGGGCATTACAAAAATTTGTACCATTCCGCTCAGAACTAAAAATGGAGTGGAAATTCCGGTTGAGACTATGGTTAGCCGGACTGTCTGGAAAGGAATGGATGTTCTGTTTGGCATAAGCCATGATGTTACGGAAAGAACAGATGCGTTGAGGCAGTCGTTAATAGCACAGGAAAAGTATAAAACATCATTTTATAATTCATCCAAAGCTATGGCTATCATTGAATTGAATACAAAGGCTGTTGTTGAAATCAACCAACAGTACAGGAGATTGTTTCATAAAAAAAATGGTAGTGTTGACGGTAAATTTGTAAAAGCATCGGTGGTTTCTGATGTGCTTGCTGATGAAAAATTTAACCAAAGGCTCATCCAAACCGGAACTTCATCAAAAGTAATTAAATTAACAAGGAGTGGCCGGCATCTTACAACACAGTTTATTCAGTTTGAAGCAGAAGCGTTTAACACCGGAAATATCCGATATGCGATGATTATAGCTGAAGATATTACACAAAAGCATATAAGTGAAATATTGCTGCGCGAAAGTGAAAACCGGATGAAACTCATTCTGGAAGGAGCAGATGTTGGATTGTGGGAATGGAATAGGAATCCTAACAGTGTGAAAGCTGATAAACAATTCAGCAAGATGTTGGGATATAACCGATTGCATGATAATGACGCAGAGGTGTTTTTTCGCAACAATACTCATCCGGAGGATAAAGGGCGTTTAATGGAACAGATTCGCAACCAACTGAAGGGGAATTCATCAGGTTTTACCTGTGAGTTCAGGCTCTTGCATAAATCTGGTAAATGGCAATGGTTTGAAAGCAAAGGAAAGGTATTTGAATATTCTGATGATGGCACTCCAATGCGTCTGGCAGGAATTGCAGTGAATATTCAGCAGAAAAAGGAATTTGAGGAGGCTATCCGTTTTAAACAAAAATTTGAGGCGTTGCTTGGTAATATCAGCTTGCCGCTTATCAAAATCGGTCATACCGAAATAGACCTGCATATTAATAAGTCCCTTCGTCTGGTTGCCGAAACCATTGGTGCTGCATTTTCAAGCATTGCAGGCATGAATCAGCAAGGGAGGTTTTTCCAAATCACACATTCAGGTGAGTTTCCTGACTTAATTCAGTCAAATGTGGGTAAAAAGCCGGATTTTCGCCTTCTCAGGACAGAATGGTTGAGCAGGCTTAAGTGTCAGGAAGTTCTGTTTTTAGATGATATTGTTGATTTGCAGGCAATTAAAATAGTTTTTGAAGGAATACCCGACGATTTTATCATTAAAAGTGCTATTTTAATTCCGATGGTCTATAAAAAAATCATTGACGGTATCATTATTTTTTGTTCCTCCGCCGTATGGCCTGAACAGGTTCAACAATCGGAGTCATATTTTAAGGTGCTGGGTCTTGCTTTTATAAATGCCATACAGCGCAAATGGTATAAAATAAAAATCCTTGAACACCAGCAATTACTGGAATTCAGGGTGAAGGAACGTACAAATGAACTAAATAAACTGAGCAATAAACTGCAAAAGACTGTTGAATTACTTGCTATTAAAAATAATGAAATCCAGAAATTTAAGGTTATTGCTGATACAGCTAAATATGCGGTTGTAATTACAAAGCCTGATTTGAAGCCCCTGTATTTCAACAAAAGCTTTAGCCGTTTATTTGGAAGTCCTGTCAATAGAACAATAAAGGAATTTATGCGTAATTTGGCCGGGGAATTCTTTTCGTCAGATTTGCAAGCCAATATTGACCGATTTTTTTTAAACACGCGCACCCAACGCTATGAAACCGTACTTCAGTCCAAAAAGGAAGGGAAATTACCTGTTATTGTTAGCTCTGTTGTAATCAGGAATGGTTCAGGTGAGCCGGGATATATCGGGTTTACAATCATTGACCTTTCGCGACAGAAACAGATCGATAATGAGTTAAGACTGCTCTGGAAGGCAGTTGAAAGCTCCGGCAATGGTATTGTCATTACAGAAGCTGCAAGAAATAACACTGATGTAAATCCGGATTATTGGTCCCAATCAGGTAACACCTCACAGGAACTGATTGGTGAAAAGTCCTCCGTTTTATCCTCAGGAAAGCATGAACCGCATTTATGAACCACCTTTTTATACCACAAAACCTCTTGGGCAAGGCACAGGTCTCTGAATTCCAAAAGTGCATGGAATTGTACATTGGCGTGGTGCTAATCCATCGATTGAATCAAAAGAAATACAGGCACAACCGTATTGATTGTGTTTCCACAATTTTTTAAAAAATTATGCAAAGCATACTACTAGTTGATGATGAGCCTGATTTTAACGGGGCGATGTCAGAATATTTGAAAATCCGGGGGTTTAACGTATTTTCTGCTGGCAATGGAAATGAAGCCATCAGAATATTAAAAAGCGGCAATACCATTGATATAGTTATTACCGATATTATTATGCCTGATAAAGATGGAGTAGAACTTATTCTGTACTTGAAAGCGAAGTATCCTGAAACCAAGATTATTGCAATTTCGGGAGGAGGTCGCATACCTTCTTCGAGTTATCTTTTTATTGCCGGTGTTTTGAAGGTGAATGCCACAATCTCCAAGCCTTTTTCTTTTCATGAACTTGATGAGAAAATTCAAGAACTAACCCATATCCCCGATTAAATAGCAAATCAGTTATAATGTGCACTTTGAAAATCATTGGAAATGTGTTAAAGCGAATACTCCTGATTCGCGAAAACATCCCCTTTAAATTTGTTTCTGAGATGATTATACCTGAAAATGCAAGAACAGAACAAGCAAAAAATAATGGAACCCGGCTAAAGCCATCCCGGTAAATGGAAGAAAATGGCTGCTGACAAATCATTTTTCCAAAGTAATTTGTTTACAATAGATGGATAGGATAATTGCCAAATTTATAAATTGCCTTTATCTGCCAAATTTTATATTTCAAAATCGGAAATTTGACGCAATCCAATGAATTATGAGAAAAGCAAATCTTGAAAAAGAAATATCAATACTGTTTAAGTTAGCACTAAATACCAATATAGCAGGAGATTGCCATAAAGATGCCATGTATTTTCTGATGTTGTTAATTGAGTATAGAATATGCAAGCAGGCAGTTTTATATGTGAAGTCAGGTATAAATGATATTTCTGATAAAACGGATTGGTATGGAGAACCCTTTATGTCAATACCGTCTGGCCAAAAAGCACCCAAGGCCTTAAACTATAAGCAACTGGGGATTGAATCTGATGAGTTTTTACAGATGGTTGACCAACTGGATTTGAATGGTGTAAATGAACAATGGCTGGTTTATAATTTAAAGAAGGTAGGCGTTTTATGCTTACTTCCGGCAGATATCGACAGATTTCCCATCGAATTGTATGATGAACAGATTGCAGGAGTGGTCAAAAAATTTGGCGAAGGTCTACTTGCTACCCACACATCCAGAGAACTTATTCAAACCAATGCCAAACTGCAGGAATGTAATATTAACAATTCATCAGTTTTAAACGTTGCCAACAATGAACTACTGGGTAAACTACAACATCTTGAACTTGCTGTAACGGGAGCAAGGCTTGGTTTATGGGAATGGACAATACCTACCGGAGAGGTTAAATTTAATGAAACCTGGGCCGAATTGTTGGGATATACGCTGGAAGAACTTGAACCTGTGAGTATAAAGACCTGGATTGATTTTTGCCATCCTGATGATCTCTTGGTATCCAATCAGTTGCTTGAAAAATGTTTTAAGAGGCAGATAGCAGTGTATGAATGTGATTTGCGAATGTTGCACAAGAATGGAGGATGGATATGGGTATATGATCAGGGTAAGGTTTCTGAGTGGGATGAATCCGGGAATCCGGTACGCATGTCAGGGATTCATCAGGATATCAATACACGCAAGAAATTTGAATCCGATTTACTAGAAAGTGAAGATAAATACCGCAGGCTGGTTGAATCAACGCTTTTTTATATTGCAATAATTCAGGATGGGAGCATTGTTTATGCAAATAAAGCGCTGATTGATGCTACTGGTTTACCTTCCGGAAGGTTGATGGGAATGTTATTAGCAGATTTATTGCATCCCATTGAAAAGGAACGCATTACAGAGTTAATGGATCAAAGGTCAGAGGGTATCGAAATGAAATTATACTACGAAATGTTTTTTCTGGATATAAAAAAACAGATCGTAAATGTACGGATGAACATTCAGGAATTTACATACCATCATAAAAAGGCCTATATGTGTGTAATGGAAGACATTTCAGTGCAGAAAAGGCTTGAACAGCAGCTTTTCAGGAATCAGAAGATGGAAGCACTTGGTATACTGGCTAGTGGGATTGCGCACGATTTCAACAATATCCTCCAGATTATTAAAACCTATATTGATTTGATGGAGTTGGACTCGGGTGATGCGACATCCATGTCAAACAGGCTTCAGCAGATTGATGCAGCAATCAATAGGGGAGGAGCCACCGTGCGGGCGCTTTTATATTACAGCAGAACCAATGAAGTAAAAAGCAGTGAAATCAATATGGGCAAACAGTTACAAGGTATTATTGCTGTTTTGAAATCGGTTTTACCCACAACAATCGTCATTATATCTGAAATAGAAGCGGGATGTGAAATCTGGGGAGATGTGAATCAGATTGAACAGATTGTGGTGAATCTTGCCATGAATGCCAAGGATGCTATGAACAGCAGGGGAACTATGAAAATAACCCTCAGAAACGAACCCGGATTGGTTAAAACTGAACGCAATGTTGTACTCACAGTTTCAGATACGGGAACCGGCATTGATAGTGAGACTCAAAAAAAGATTTTTGATCCCTTTTTTACAACAAAAAAAGTAGGGGAAGGAACAGGAATGGGCCTGTCGGTTGTGCAGGGAATTGTGGATTCACACAAGGGGAGAATTGAAGTACACAGTGAATCAGGGAAGGGAACAAGGTTTGAAATTTATTTTCCGGCATTAAAAACGGCCACTGCATCTGATTCACCATAGCCCTGAATTGGCTTTCTGATGATGTGTGATGAGTGGCCGTTAGCAAAAAAAACAGGGTTTTGGTTAATACATCGTGCTAAGATGGTAAATTATAAAAAGGTACAAGAAGTGTTTTTGATTCAAAAAATATTTTATCAAAGTAACCCGGTGCCGCATAGAATAGAGTTCAACGCAAATCAATGTTACCTTTGCTCAAATGCCATAAATTCAGCCAGATAATCTTGTAATCAAACAACTACTTCTGAACGGCACCGGTCTTTTCAATCCCATAAAGTCCTGCAAAGTCAATCACCCCCTTACATTACTCATGGAACAATACTTAAACAATTAATACATTCAACAATTTGTTATTTCAAAAAGCAGGCCAATATATTTAAGTATGTGAATAATAGAGTTTTAATTGTATTTTATAGCTGTGTTACCGCAAAATCTTTTATATTTCCAGTCCTTTAAATCCGATTCCGGATTAATTATATACAAAAAACTTTTACAATACTTGGTGAATATTGTCATTGCTTTCAGTTTCCTGAACGCGTGTATTAGCCATAATATACTGAATCAGGCGTATAAGTTCCGGTTGTTCTGAGTTCCATGTATAAACAGATATACCAAACGCAAGACGCAGCAACAACAGGTTTGTTTTAAAATTATCTGTAATGAGTGTATTCCCTTCTTCGGGTAAAATAATTTTGAGATGTTTTAATTCCAGTATTTTTTGGGCGAAGGAGGAATGATCTGATTCTGAACCACTAACCATTTTAATTTTATTCAAAATCAAAATTCCCGAAACATAAAAAAACAGATTTTTATATTTTACTTTACCTGATTTGCCTTTATAAGCCGCAATTGTTACAGGTAAATCCTTGTGAATAAATGCACTAAAATAATCAGGCGGTTCAAAGTTCGCTAATAATTCTTTAAAATTGGAACCAATTCTGATATTGGTTAGCAAATCTAATTTTTCCTCAAGTAAAATATGATGATCAAAGGTAGGGTGCATTGTGACCCAAATGTGTGGAACATATCCGTCATCCGTAGCAGGCAGATAAGGTTCCCTGATAACCAGATCTTTACTATATAAACTAATAAATAATCTATAATATTTCAGGCTGTATGCCCCGTAACATAGGCGGGTAATCTGAAGCAATAGTATTTTAAACATAGTAAAATTCTGATAAACAACAGGTAATTATTAGTTGAAATTGCAGATTTCCTTTTTAATTAAGTCAATTTTTTTGTTCTGAGAGTCTATATTGTATAGTATGGTGACATTGGGTTGTCGGTCTAAAACCAATCCTGTTTCAGAATCATTGTTTATGAGAAGATTACCTGTAGCTGGCAATTTTAAGAAGATATTTTTACTTTGAAGCATGTATTGTATGGTTTCAGTAATTTCGGATAAATTTGATGTGCTAAAAACAAGAGCACTCATTACAAACGTTTTATCTATAAAAAACAAGAGTTTTTTATACTTGATTGTACCATATCTTACACGGTATCCTGCTATTGAAACGGCTAGCCCTCTGTTCTCAACCACATTGAATAATTCTGGCCTTCCATAAATTTTAATAACCTTTGAAAGTGAAACATTGAAGCTCACCCTGTTGATATTCAGGTCCGTTCCTCTTAAAGTCAGATGCTGACTGACATCAGGAGACAAGGCGCCGTTAAAGTATTCGCTAAATGGTCTGTCGGTTGCCGGGTGAAATGGATAATACATTTCCTTGCCTTTAGCGGCCCGTTTAACACAGGCTTTGTAATAGTGAAGGCTGTAAACACCAAATAATATTTTTGCAATCAATCTGTTGGATGATTTCTGAAAGTTAAACATTTATAAAAGGATCCTTAATTATATTAAAATGCCGACACCTAACTGATAAATTTTTTTATACACAATACCCGATTATCTGCAGGTGCCGGCATGTTGAATCAACAAACATCACGAAACAAGATAGTGTTAATGATTCTAAAAATGTGCCGTGTTTTTAAAAGCATTATAACCAAATAGTTAAAAATTCGTTCCGCAGTTTTTTCCAGATTTATTATCCATTCCCGGAGCAGGATAATCCGAAAGCGGATTTAGATGGAGTATCAAATCTATTCAGTGTTCATGCTCTTGGGAATTGCCTCTTTCGCAGTTGCCTGAAGGGATACAAACAATAAAAATTCATCAGGAATAAGTGACGAAAACAGAAAGTGGAAGATTCATGTCTGCTATAGAATATATGGAGCCTTTGTGATTAAAGTTTTTGTACTCATATTTTTGCAAAATTATAAGATGCCGGTATTACATTGATTCAAGCCGGCATTTAAACAAATACTTAATTGAATCTATTCGTGTTTTGTTTCGGTCTATTGATATTAAAGCACTATGCAGGCTACGAATATAAAATTCGCTTGCTTGTATCCGGCCTTCGCTTGCTTGTATCCGGCCTTCGCTTGCTTGTATCCGGCCTTCGCTTAAGTGTTTCCGGTGTTCGCATGAGCTTATTCAACGTCCGCATGCACAGAATCGGTGTACGTTTGGTTGCAACCGACATTTGATTGTACATACCCGATGAATTCTTGGATATGCTCATTCCAGAAAAACCGTCTTTGTGGCAATGCTTTTTTCGGTCACCAGGGTAACATCATACAATCCACCCTTGACATTCAAAGGTATTGTGGCTTCAGATAAATCTTGCGCAATCGTTTTAAATACTATTTTCCCTGCCTGATCGCTTATTTTAATCCAGCAACGTGGAATGGGTATGATGCTTTTGAGTTGGATGGTTTTGCCCGTCGCGCAAATGTTGAGTTCAGGATCAAATGGTTCAAATGGTTTCATTGCACTTCAATCGTTAGCTCATCAGGAAGACAAATTCAGCATTTTTTACAGTTAACCTTATTTTCAATAAGGCAGCATTGGTCAACTGCGTTTTGTTCTCCCTGCAGCCTGTGATTAATGCGTACAATACGTGAGCGATGTAACCGGAACCACACAGATGAGGCTTGAATACATCACCACATACACTTCATCAGATAAAACAGGTGAGGTGGTATAGGTTGAGCCCGTCCCGACAGAAACACCATTTTTAAACCACTCGTAGGTGGGTGTGCCGCCATTGTGCGGGTTGGTGGTGTATGTAACTGAATGGTCAGGATTCCCATAGGCAGCGATATCCACACTGGCTATTGCCACTGCATCGTTCACCTCCATGGTTTCGGTTGCGGAGGTTACCTGTAAATCTGTTATACATGGCAGCGACGATTCCATGACTGCGTATACCTGATCCCCATTCACCGGAATAAATGTGTATGACACACCACCGGCAATCAGACTGCCATTCAGGTACCACAGGTAGGTCGGGGGTGTACCGCCATTCACCGGAGTAGCCGTAAAGGTAACTGAATTGCCTGTGCAAACGGGGTTGGAACCACTCGTGATGGCAATGCTGACCGATGGGGTTGAAAGCGGGGTCACGGTAACGGTTGCATCTGCTGAGGTATCAGCATCACAAACACCGCTCTGCACGATGGCGCGGTATTTTGTTGTAGCAGTCAGGTCAGAAGCCAGCAAAGCGTTGGTGGTATTTGCAACGTCAACAGGTGTAACCCAGTTGTCGGTTGACCGCTGCCATTTGATCACGTTACCGGTATAACCACCCAGGTTGAGTGCAGTGCTGTTGGTTCCGTAGCAAACGGAGGTTGCCCCCGCAATGCTTCCCCCAACCGAAACCGGGTATACGCTAATGGTTACCGTGTTCGATATTGCTGCTGTTGCCCAATCACCGGATGCGCATGTTACCCTGGCCAGGCGTCTGTACCACGAAGTTTGGGTGGCAGTTCCGGGTGTATATTCTGTAAAATCACTGTCAGGAATATCTGCAAAATTGTTGTCGGCATCGGTAATAGAAACCTGCCACTTGTATTGCAGATCACCGGTTTGGCCACTGGGTGGCGAGCTGCTGGTAATAGTTGCAGGAACGGTGACGAAGCAAAAAGCCTGGTCGCTGGCAATTTCACCGCCATTATCAGGATTGATACAAGCTTCTCCCAGGCCAAAATCACTAAACGTGGTGAATGCTGTGGAATTTGTATAATCGGGTGCAGTAGTGGCGCATGAAACCATGGTTCCGGCATCCTGTTTCAACATTAACACAGTCTTGCTGGGTGTATAATCTGTTGCATCCAGGGTTACAAAATATTGCATGTTGCTCCCACCAGTCTGATGAATCGTCCAGTGGCGACCAGTGGTAAGCAAGGTGGTGTTTGCCGGCAAAGTACCGCTGAGGCCGGTTTCGAACTGTTCGGCGGTTACGATGCTGGTTCCGGTGAGGCTTGTATATTGAAACGTAACCGGCCGATAGTTTCCGCCTTTGCCGGTGGGAAACGTTTTTGTACCCAAACTGCTGAATGCAATCGCAAGCTTTCCATCCACATATTTTGTGGACGTTGCATTCGTGATGGTTCCGGTATCGCCGATGGCAACGAGGTAATTGCCTGTGGCAAGCACCCCGTTTTGAAAATCAAGATTGCCGTTCACCGTTGTGTGTTGTGCAAGTGAAAAACCTGCGCTGTTGTTTAGCCTGAGCGTGCCAAAAACAGTCGGGTTTGATCCTCCGATTATTTGTGTGGCCGATCCGCCAAGGCTTACAATGCTTCCTGTTTCACTTGAGCAGTTGCCATCGTTTTGCCAGTTTCCGGTGAGTTTTATCACTCCGGTAGCTTTATTTCTGAGGGTTCCCTGGTTCACAATGCCGTCGCCGGTCACAGTTACGTTAGTGCCGTTGACGAAATGCGCCCCGCTCCCGATCCTGATTTGCTGGGCTTGAGCCGGCAGCACCAGCAATACGAAAGTAACCATCGTGAAAACAACAGCCCGGAATGACCGGAGCTTAATGTTTACGGGTGTTTTCTGTAAATTTTTCATGCATATTTTTTATTTCAGAAGCCATGATTTCAAAATTATCTTTTTATAAATTCAGGTTTTGCGCCATCCGGCATTGGGTGCCAATTTGCACGGTGGCAGCAAAAACCTTTAAGACCCAAAAAAATTGCCTCCTCGAGGAAATAGTCAAATAACCAAATAGCCTAATTCTTGACGCAGCGGACAGAGTTACCGGATGCTAACTTATCCCAGCTGGCATTCCACACTTCACGGTCAGTGGAGAACATGTACACGCCCCATGCAACTGTAGTAACGTCAGTAGACCACCAGCGAGTGTAGTCACCCAAATTACCGAAACCGCCACCGAAGTAGTTGCCGCCCGGAAGAGCTGTAAAACCAGTTGCATTGTTTGCAGGGAGATTATTTCCAACGGCGCAAGCAAAAGTTGAACTATTCCATAATACAGTAGCTGCCATGGCCTTGGCAATATTTGCAGGGGTACTGTTACACTGATAGGCCGGTTGGCTTTTTATGTAACTGGTTAAGATTGTCCACTCGTTCATGGTAGGCAAATGCCAACCTGTCGGGCAAATTCCTTGTACACCGGGAGTTGTGGAATAGTTCATCATTTCGTCCCAATTGTAAAGGCCGCCGTAGGTTGTACAGTTTGCATCAAGATCGTTGTAACAAAATTTTTCGATAGTGCCGTTGTTAGTTTGGTAACCATTAGAGCCGATAATCTTTGTCCCCACATTCAAATTCTGCGCCATCCAGCATTGGGTTCCAATTTGCACGGTGGTGTAAACTTTGCTGTCGCGGGAATCAGTAAAAGAATTGCCACAAACGAAAGGGGGCGGTACCGGCGTTACTGAATTTGAGGCACCGCTTGCCGCACCCGTGCCAACTGCATTGGTGGCTGTAACAGTAAAATTGTAAGTTGTGCCATTGGTCAGCCCGGTCACGGTTATGGTTCCACTTCCTGGCCCTGATACAGTTCCGGTTTTACCGCCAGGTGTTGAAGTAGCGGTATATAAGGTAATTGCTGAGCCACCATTGGAGGCAGGCGCAGTAAAAAGTAACGATGCCTGTGCATTTCCCGCTGTGGCCGCACCAATTATTGGCGCACCCGGTACGCTGCCTGAAGCGGCACCACCGATAAGGTTAGTCCAGTTAGTTCCGTTAGAAACCTGCAATTCACCTGATGTTCCACAGTTGCTACACCATACCATTAAACCTGCGGGAGGGCTGGTAATGGCAGTCTTTTCTAAAAAAGTCATGCGTGGTGGGAGAAACCCTTTGGTGGTTGAACTTACATCGAGAATGGCCTTGCTGTCGGGGCTTGAGCCAATGGTATTGATGCCGGTGTTGCCCTGCAGCACGATAGATCCTGTTCCACTTGGCGTAAGCTTTACATTTTGATTGCTGCCGCCTGCAGCAAAAGTTAAAGCATTGGTTCCGGTTATTGAACCTGTAGTGGTGCCTGTTCCGCCGTTTTCCACTGCCAAAATGCCAACCGGGCTATTTGTATTGGTAATATAAACCCAGACTGAGGCCGCATTGTAATAATAAAACCCTTCGGGTGCATCGGTTTGAAAAACCAATAGTCCAATTGCAGGAGACGCTATTTCAGAACGCTGCACCGCAGTCATCCTGGGCACAAGCAAACCTTTGGCTGTGCTGCTCACATCAAGCATTGCGCTGCTGGCAGCATCGGTTCCGGTAGCATTGATGGCCACTCCTGTCTGGGTATAGCTTTGAATGCCGAGGAGCAGCGCAACTGCGAAAAGTAAAAGTTTCTGTTTCATAATATCAATATTAATTTGCATCGCATTAAACTGCAGCAAATGTATCCCATGAAAACAGAAATCTGACTATCAAAAGGTTATCAAAAGGATAACAAGGAGGGTGAAAAAGGTTATCAAAAGGTTAACAAAAATTGATCAGGCCCGGCACAGGAAGTGTATTGCCTGAAATTTATCTCAATGCCAGAGAAGGCCAGGAGATGGGCAGGCGAATAAAGGGGACGAAAAGAGGAGCGGAGCGAAAAGTTGCGGTGAAGAGGTCCTGACTAAAAAGCCATCAGATAACTATGCAGGTTATGGGTAAGGTCAAGTCCCAGTTTTTTCCTGAGGCGTGAGCGGGCCACTTTAACACTTTCAGGCGTGAGGTACAGTAAATTTGAAATATCCTTGGTGTTCATGCCAAGTCTCAGAAAAATGCTGAGTTTAACCTCTGCCGGGCTTAGTTCAGGATGGGTTGCGGTCAGAACCTGAATAAACCCGGTATGAACGGCTTCAAACGAAAGCTGGAAACGCTGCCAGTTGTCGTGAATTATATGTCCGTCAAGTTCGCTGATAATATCCGTTAATTCTTTTTTGGGTTGTGCAGGGTCATTGGGAATAGCCGACAGGAAATCCTCCATCCGTTTTTTAAATTTATGCAGAAAAGCATCGTTTTTGGTGATATCAAGAGCCATTTCTGCAAGCTGCCGGTCTTTTTCAGCCAAAGCATTTTTATGTTGCTCCGAAAGTAGCAGCGCTGCATGGGTTCGGGCAAGCAATTCAACAGTATTTATCGGCCGGGATAAAAAATCAACCGCCCCTGCTTCGAGCGCTTCCCTGAGATGTTCGGGTGAAATCATGATGCCGGTAGCAATAATGACCGGGATATGACGGGTGGTTTTAAGTTTTTTTAATTCTAGGATCAGATCAATACCTGACATTTGGGGCATGTCCCAGTCGGTAAGGATAATGTCGGGTAAAATTTTTATCGCCAGCTCCAATGCCATTTTCCCGCTGTTGGCCTGATAAATGACCAAATCGGGGCGACTTTGCTTAAAAATCGAAAAGATTACCTGAAGGTTTTCAACAAGATCATCAACAATAAGTATGGTTCTATCCTTCATCTGTTAAACGGCTTATTAGCGAATGATATAATTTACTGTTCATAGAATTAACTGCATAGTAAACTTCATCTCTCCAGCGCTCTACTTCAACTTCTTTTGAAACAGGAATGGCTTCAAGGCAGGCATGGATTTCGCTTACCGCATAAACCTCCAGTTTCCGGAGTTTCAACAGGTAGGGAGTGAGTTCTTCGAGGGTTGTTTTATTGAACTGCAACTTTTCAGGTTTATTCTGAATTTGAGATTTTAGGGTCAATGAATCAAAGTTTTCCAGTTTTTTGATTAATGGCAGGGTAAACCAAAAAACGGAACCGGCTCCTTTTTCTGAGATGGCTCCAATGTTCCCGCCATGCGCTTCGATAACCATTTTACAAAAAGCCAGACCCAATCCGGTGGAGCCGGTCAATCCCGATTTTTTCTTTACGGTTTGGGCGAATTTATCAAAAACCACCAGCAAAATCTGTGGATCAATGCCGTCGCCTTTGTCGGCAACTTCAACTTTAAGCCAGCCCGGTTCTGCTTCTGTTATGGCGATAGCAATAATTTCACCGTTTTTTGAGAACTTGATGGCATTGGCCAAAAGGTTGGATAATACCCTTTGAACCAACTCACCATCAGCATTGATGGTAAAGTCAGCTTGAGCAATAATATGAATATCCAGATTTTTTTCCTGAGCCAGCAACCGTACGTCATTGGTGGCTTCTCCTGCAATATGTCTGATATTTATAGCTTCTTCTGTGATTTTTAAGGTGGTGTTCTCGTATTTGTAAACATCCAGAATGTTCATCACCATGTTGAGCATTGCCCGTCCGTTTTTTTCGATAATCAGCCTGGCTTTACCAGGATCTTGCTCTATGTGTTCAAGGTTAATCATGGTATTCAGCGGATTTTTCAGGTCATGGATTACCATTCCGGTCATGGCTTCCTGAAAGTCTGATAATTCATGTAATTTTTGGTTTTGGCTTTCTAACACCCCCGTTTGCCTATAGATTTCCTCATTTTTAAGAAAAAGCAGGCGATTCATCTTTTTTAATTTCAACTGTGTGATAATGACATACGTCAAAAGCAGTACGACCAAAACAATTCCGGTTAAAAGGAAATTATTCTCTCTTTTCTCCTGACTGATCATGAAGTTTTGCTCGGCAA
>CAZKCK010000051.1:0-22243 GCA_964550695.1 uncultured Bacteroidales bacterium
CCATTTTTTATGGCGTTTGCGGTTGAATGCGTGGCACCCCAGTCTGACATCACCAGTCCTTTGAATTTCCATTCATCTTTAAGAATTTCTTTTAAAAGTTGCTTGTTTTCAGAGGCATACCATCCGTTAAGCTTATTGTACGATGCCATGATGGTATATGCGCCGCCTTCTTTTACCGCGGCTTCAAATGCCGGAAGATATATTTCATGCATTGTACGTTCATCAGCCGTTACATTAATCTCTGTTCTTCCCCATTCCTGGTTATTGAGGGCAAAATGTTTCACGGAAGGTATTACGTTTTCACCCTGCACACCTATTACGTATGAAACAGCCAGCCTGGCTGCAAGAAACGGATCTTCACCATAACTTTCAAAATTCCGGCCGCCGGTCGGCAATCTGTGAATATTCACACACGGGCCCAGAATGAGATTCCGCCCCTTTGATTTTGTTTCGATTGCCAACATTTTACCGTACCTGCGTGCCAGCGAAGTATCAAATGTTGCTGCAAGTGAAACGCCTGAAGGGAAAGCCGTCGCCTTTTGCCAGCGCACACCCAGGGGTCCGTCACTCATTTTAAAGTCTGGAATGGCAAGCCGCTCATTGTAAGTCGTTTTCATTCCGGTAGGATCAGACAGACCGGCCAGTTGTTCAATTTTTTCGTCAAGGGTCATTTTACTTAATAAGTCTGCTACACGCTCATCAACTGTACGTTCGCGGTTTTTATAATCAGGAATACGGGAGCAGGAAACAAGTATTGTACACCATATAGCTAAAGTAGCATATTGGAATACCTTGAATTTATTTTTCATTTAGGGTGTATTTTTTACACTAAGTTATGCAAATTTACAATCAACTTCCTGAAAAAGCAATAGGTGGTATAAAATAATTGAAAGAAATACTGTTTTCCTTCTTGATTATGAATTAGTATCATCATTTAATGTATAATAACACGGCTTAATGGTTTCGGGGAACTTATTAGTGTAAAATTAACACTAATAAAAAAAAGAAAAGCATTCATTGGATTGTTTTCCTTTTGCAGTTAGATAAAAATTGCTATATCTTTACACAGAAATTATTAGTGTACCGATAACACTAAGTAACAATATGATGGCTGTTTTTAACCAATAATTTTCGCATGGATCCGAACCTAATTCCCAATGTATCTGTTGACTGTGTAATATTCGGTTTTGATTTTAAGCAACTGAATGTTTTGCTGATAGAAAGAAACATGCAATTTGAAAATGTTGTATACAATGACCTGAAGCTTCCCGGTGATTTGGTAGGGTGGCAGGAAGATTTATACGAAGGAGCCACCCGCGTGTTAAAAAATCTCACCGGTCTCGACAATATTTTTCTCAAACAGTTTTTTGCCTTTGGTGGAATTGAAAGGCTGAAATCAAAGCAACGTGACCTTGTATGGCTGCGAAATATCGATCATCCGGAAGAAAGGGTTATTACTGTTGGTTATTACTCATTGATTAACCTTGGGAAACCCCGCCGGCCCGACTATATTATCAGATCTGATGCCCGCTGGTGTCCGGTTTCTGAAATTGGTGAACTTGCATTCGACCATAATGCTATTGTAAATCAAGCACTTGACGCACTTCGTAATGAAACCAAAAGCAGTCCGATAGCATTTGAACTCTTGCCGGTGAAGTTCACCCTTTCGCAGTTACAAAAACTTTATGAAGTGGTAATTGGAACTACCTTCGATAAAAGAAATTTCAGAAAAAAAATTGCGCAGGTGAACTATATCGTTCCAATCAATGAGAAACAGACGAATGTCTCACATAAACCTGCACGACTTTACATGTTCAGCCGTGACATTTACGAAAAAACCCACAACGATAATTTCGATTTCGCAGTATAATTCTGCTGACTACCGGAAGGTTGTTTTGGTTTACTTATTATTGTAAAAATTCATTGTTTGTGCCAGCCCGCTGGTGCAGAAGCTTTTAACTATATCAACCGCGACTTTTAAACGTGGAACCATTTCTTTCTCCTCTTCCGTTGTCCATTTGCCCAAAACATAATCAACCTGATAACCCCGGGCAAATTCATTACCGATACCAATGCGCAGACGTGCAAAGCCCGAGGTATTCATAAGTTCTATTATGTGGTTGAGTCCGTTGTGTGAACCACCGCTTCCCTGGCCGCGCAAACGCAGTGCACCCAATGGAAGATCCTTGTCATCATAGGCCACCAGCAGATTTTCGATCGGAATCTGTTCTTTTTCAAGCCAATATCTCACTGCCTTGCCACTCAGGTTCATATAGGTTGATGGCTTGATTACAACCATCATCCTACCCTTAAACTTTACACGTGTTACCGCGGCATAACGCTCGGTGGTAAAAACTGCCTTACCTTCGGCTGCTATGGCATCGGCCAGTATAAAACCAATGTTGTGGCGTGTATTGGTGTATTCGTCACCAATATTTCCAAGTCCGGCTATAAGATATTTCAAAATTTTAACAAATAAGGAATGAAAACAAAGTTAGTGAATTGGTTTAAATAACAAAGGCATGGACTGAATGCCATGCCTTTAAAAATACTGTATCGAAATGTTATTTCTTACCTGTTGGAGCTGGTTCTTCAACTGCGGCACGGGTAGAGGCAATCGAGATGATAATTGCATTCGGAAGGTCAAGGAATTGCAGGTTATCAATTTTCATATCACTAACTTTAACTGCATCAAGGATTTCCATATTTGAAATATTCATAAAAATCTTCTCCGGCATATGCGAAACAAGACCTTTAACTTTCAGCTTACGGAATTTTTTTATGAGTTTACCACCCTTCAAAACCCCTGGTGAACTGCCTTCAATAACGATCGGAAGACTAACAACGATAGGTTTGTTTTCTATCACTTCCTGAAAATCAACATGAATTATGTTGTCGCTTACCGGATGATATTGAACATCTTTTACAACTGCCTGATATTTTTTTCCACTGACAGTAAGATCTACCAGAAAAATTTCAGGGGTAAAAATTGCCCTTCTTACTGATTTTTCATCAATGCTGAAAATAATCTGTTCCTTGCCACCATAAAGGGCGCAGGGTACAGCACCCTCGGCACGGGTTTTTTTCGCATCTTTTTTCCCTACGTTCCCTCTGAGGGAACCGCTCATCGAAATGCTTTTCATGTTAAAATGTGTTTAATTTGAGGATTTTAGAATTCTCTAAAAAAGAGCCGCAAAAGTAGTAATTTTTTTTGAACTGGCAAAACCAGCCTGTTCAAAAATTTAGCAGACTCACTGTATTTAATCACAGATTACCAGATATATACGTGGAACTGAAAATATTGGCTTAACACAGCGCAGTAAAAAAACCGGTTAACTAAGGCATTACAGGAATTTCCTTTGCAGCTGGAGGTACTTCACCGGTGAGGGCCTTCAGAAATACAACCATATCAGCAGTTTGTTCCGGAGTCAGTTCTTTGTTTAATTCAAGTTTTGCCATAATATTTATGGTTTTGTCAAGTTCTTTTACGCTTCCATCATGGAAGTAGGGCCAGGTTTCGGAAATATTGCGCAGGGCAGGAACTTTAAAAATATACTTATCAGCTTCATTTTTCGTGACTTCCATTTTACCTTTGTCATCGATAGTGCTTCCGGTAAGGGTTTTATAATCGCTGCCTATCAGCGGGAATTTCTGGAACATATTGCCACCTAACAGCGGGCCGTTGTGGCAGGTTGTACAACCTGTATTGATAAAAGTAATCAAACCATTCTTTTCATTATCGGTTAAAGCAGTTGAATCACCGGCAAGATACTTATCAAATTTGGATGGCGTAAGCAAAGTACGTTCAAAAGCAGCAATGGCGTTACGCATATTGGTAAAATTAACCGGGTTTTTATCGGTTGGGAAAGCTGCAGCAAAAAGTTTTTTATATCCTTCAGATTTTGAAAGCCTTGCCAATACTTCCTTTTCTGCAGGCATATTCATTTCAACAGGGTTCATTACGGGGCCACCGGCTTGTTCTTCAACGTCTTTCATACGGCCATCCCAGAATTGAGCAATGTGGAGGGCAGCATTGAATGATGTGGGCGAATTGCGGTTCCCGTTTTTACCCAGATCACCGGTGCTTGTAGGCTTGTTATCAACGCCATAGGTGGCTACATTATGACATGTGTTGCAACTCTGGGTGTTGTGCATCGACAGGCGGTTGTCGTGATACAGCGTTTTGCCAAGCAGCACTTTTTCCGGAGTAACCGGGTTGTCAGGATTTACAGCCTCAGCGGGTAAGGTCTGAAAGTAATTTTTGGCAATAGCAAGCACACTATCTTTCTGCATCTGTGCCTGATTCTGCTGTTTTTTGCCGTTATTACATGCAATAACCATTAGCATTGCAGCTAAACTTACAAAAACGATTGATTTTCTCATAGTTTGATAATTTGTAATGGTAATTTTAATAGTTCATCGACTTTTTTTGTGCGATCTGATTGGTTTAATTTCTGATAACGCAAATATAACCAGTAAGCAGGCAATTTACAAAAAATTATGTTATGTGGTTCGATTTCCCTTAATCTGCAATCGATTCCATTTATGTACATTTGCAATGATACACCTCACAAATTCTTCTGTTGATTAATAAATTAAGTATGAATACAAAGCAATTGTTGTTTTTTTATCTGCTGGCAGGATTGTTTTTTGGGCAAAGAGCCACAGCCTGTACCAATTTTATCGTGACCAAAGGCGCTTCAGCCGATGGCAGCACCATGCTGGTGTATACCAATGATGGTGAATGGCTCTACAATTTCTCGCAAACTCCGGCTATGGATCATAAAGCCGGCGATTCAATATTGTTTACGAGCCGGTACAATGTGAGCGGCAGAATCCATCAGGCGCCTCATACTTACGCAATGATTGGGTTTCAGATGAATGAACACCAGGTTTCTGTGGGTGAAACAACTTTTGTAGGCCGCGAAGAGTTATGGAATAAATCAGGTTTTCTGGAGTACTGGCACATGATGACACTGGCACTTGAACGTGCCCGAACTGCCCGTGAAGCACTAAAGATTATGACATCACTTGCCGAACAATACACCTATGCAAGTGAAGGTGAATCATTTAGCATTACTGATCCCGATGAGGCATGGATACTTGAAATGGTAGGCACCGGAACCGGTGGAAAAGGTGCAGTTTGGGTGGCCATGCGTATACCTGACGGTATGGTGGCCGCACATGCCAACCATGCACGCATTGGCGAGTTTCCATTAAACGATCCCGAAAACTGCCTGTATTCTAAAAATGTGATTTCATTTGCTGAAAATCATGGTTTGTACAATCCCAAAACTGACGGTCCCATCAGGTTCAATGATGTGTATTGCCCGGCTTCGCCTGACAGACTTAAATATTGTGAAACACGTGTTTGGCGGCTTTTCACCCAGGCTGCACCTTCGCTCGGGTTGTCACCTGATTACCATCGTGGTGTTCAGGGAGCAGCCCGGTATCCGCTGTGGATAAAGCCCGATAAAAAACTTACCCTTTCTAATGTAATTGACTTTATACGTGATCATTACGAAGGAACTCCTTTTGACCCGGGAAAGGATGCAGAAGCCGGTCCTTTTTCAAATCCTTACCGCAACAGGCCCCTTGGCTGGTTAGCCGACAGCACGCATTGCTCCTGGGAACGAACGATTTCAACAGCCAATTCTGCATTTTCTTCAATTGCCCAGGCAAGAGGGTATCTGCCTGATGAAGTTGGCGGAGTGGTCTGGTTTGGCGTGGATGATACATGGTATACCTGCTATGTACCGGTGTATTGCAACAATACCTCGGTTCCCGAACCTTTTATGAAAGGCGACCTTAAAAAATTCTCGTGGGATTCGGCCTATTGGGCCTTTAACTTTGTCTCAAATTATGCAAACCTCCGCTATGCTGATATGGTTCTTGATATACAGGCTGTTCAGTCGGAGCTTGAAGATCTTGTGCTTCAGACGCGTGACTCCGTTGAAAAAAAAGCCATGGCTATGGGAAAAACTGACAGAATCAATTTCCTTACAAATTACTCCAACAGCCATGGCAATACGGTATACAACCGATGGCTGGAACTGGGGCAACAATTGCTTACAAAGTATAACGACGGCTATATTAAAGACGTGAATGGCAACCCACAGGAAGTGCCATATAATGATTCATATTACCGCAAGGCACTTAATGGCAACAGAAATCGATATACCCTTCCGGTATGGGAGAATTCACACAAAGCGGAATATACTCCGTATTGATATTATAATGAGGGATTTGGATATGTTTTGAATGTAAACTTCAAAATTGTATTTTTGCACCTTAATTTCGCTATATATAATAAACTGGTGTGAAATCAGTTTAGATTAAAAATAAAACATATTATGACGGACGATAAAAATAGCTTTGGTAGTAGCAATAAACTGATGCTCATTGCATTGGTAATCATGCTTGTGCTGGTTGCTTTTTTTGCATGGAAATGGATGAATACCAATTCGCAACTGAAAGAGTTGGTAGTTGCCAAGGATCAGGAAAAAGTTGAACTTCAGGTTGAACTCGATTCATTGATGGCAGAACATAACCGTATAAAAACCGAGTATGGCGAGCTTGCTGATAGTCTGAAAGCCAAGGACAGTATTATTCAGATTAATGCAAATGAAATTAAAAAGTTGCTCGACACCAAATGGGAATACGGCAAAATCAAGAAAAAACTTGACAGGCTGAGAACAGTTGCTCAGGGATACCTGCAGCAAATGGATTCATTGTATACCGTGAACCGCGAATTGGTTGCAGAAAATCAACAGATTAAAGAGGAATTCCGACAGGAGCAGCACAAGGCGCTTCAATTGTCGAAAGACAAGGAAGAGTTGAATATAAAAATGAGCGAAAACGCCCTGCTCAGCATTTACAGCCTTACTGCCACACCACTGCGTGAACGAAGCGGTAACCGTGAAGAAATTGTTGAGAAAGGAAAACGCCTTGAAAAGATTAAGGTTACATTTACTGTCGGGCAAAACAAACTCACCCCGGCCGGCCGTAAGGATTTTTATGTCCGCATTGCCGACCCTTCAGGGAATATCATGGTAAAAGGCCGTGGTGATGACTATTCATTTACATACAAAGGAGAGCAACTACAGTATAGCGCTATGGGAAGTATTGAATACCAGAATAAATCGGCCGAAATGACTATTTACTGGAACAAACTTCCGATGCAGGACAAATTTGCACCCGGCTCCTATGCTGTTTCTGTATTTCAGGGCGACATCATGGTTGGAGAGACCAGTTTCAAACTGAAATAATGTATCTGTTTTTTGATACTGAAACCACCGGACTGCCACGCAACTGGAAAGCTCCCGTTACTGACCTGAACAATTGGCCACGTATGGTCCAGTTGGCCTATCTGTATTACGATGACCACGGCAACAAGATCTCAGGAGGTGATTTTATCATACAGCCTGAAGGTTATACAATCCCGTTGGAAGTATCACGTATACACGGAATTACTACACAGAGGGCAATGATGGAAGGGAAGCCGCTTACCGGTGTTTTACAGCATTTTCAGGAGCTGATAAACGAAGCGGGGATGCTGGTAGCCCATAACATGAGTTTTGATGAAAAAATTCTGGGGGCTGAATTTCTGCGAAAAGGGATGCCAAACAGTATTCCATCAAAAAAGAAGATATGCACCATGCATCAGACCACTGCTTTCTGCAATATTCCGGGGCCTTATGGCCCCAAGTGGCCGAAACTCGCTGAACTGCATTACAAACTTTTCCGTACCGGATTCGAAGAAGCACACAATGCCGCCTATGATATTCTGGCTACAGCGAAGTGTTTCTGGGAGCTGAAAAGAATTGGGGTGATTTGAATCGTTGGGGTTCTCTAAATTCCTTGTTCTTCCTCAGCAAGGTTGGACGGTTTCCAGAGAATTATTTTTCATTTAAGCTCATCATATACACATATCCGTCAGTTCCCGCCATGAAAATGAAGCGGCTGGTACTGCTGATGCTGGTTAGTCTTGCTTTGGTATTTACCGAATAATAGTTCCAGGTTTTTCCACCATCTTTTGTTCTTACAATCAGGCCATCATCACATGCAATATACCCGTTCAGATGATCGGTGAACAACAAATCATTAAAATATGTACGAATACCGGCAACATTATTTCCCGAAAGCCGGGTTTCCCAGGTTTTTCCGCCATCAGTTGTTGCATACAAGGCACCGTTATAAGTGGCACAAAAACCATCAGTTGGGGAAGTAAACCATACGGAAGTAAAAAAATCATGCTCCGGACCGGCAGGGGAGAAGGTTTGTCCTCCATCGGAAGTTGTAAGGAATAATCCGTTTCCGGTGAAAAAGCCTTTCAGGGTATCTGTAAACCAGATTCCGGTCATTTCGTTAGCATAGTACTGAAAGTTCCAGGTCAGCCCATTGTCAGATGAATGATAGAATATGCCTTTCTTAAAATCTTCCCCACCTGCAACATACACATGGTTCTCAACAAAGCTGAACTTTCTGAACGCCACTCTGTCAAATTCATTTACCGGAACATTGTTCCCGTGATCAAAAAAGTGCCATGTAAGGCCCAGGTCATCTGAGGTATCCAACTGCAGATAGTCTCCACCGGCAAAACCTTTTCCGGCCTTGTTGAAGCCAATGGCAAAGATGCATCTTTTCGGATTATCATAAACCTTGTACCATGTCTGTCCTCCGTTAGTTGTGCGAAAGATAAACCCGTAACTGTTTCGTTTTCCGCCAGCAGCAAAACCAATGGAATCATTTATAAAATACACCGAAAACAGATTTTCGCCCGCAGCTACCGGCAAACGTTGTACTCCTGTAATATCATCTGCATCTTTGCTGCATGAAGTCAGCAACAACGCAAGAAACAAAATGGTAATGCGCGTGAATCGGGCCAGAATATATGTTCTGTCCATAAAAGCCTACAAACCAAGCTTCATCCTGATGCGTGAAGTGAGTATATCGATTGCCACAAGGTTTTCGCCACCCTGAGGCACAATAATGTCAGCATACCGCTTGGTAGGCTCAATAAACTGCAGGTGCATGGGCTTCACATAGGCTTCATAGTGCGTTAATGCCTGTTGTAACGACCTTCCGCGTTCAATCATGTCTCTTCTGATGATGCGCATCAGGCGTTCATCGGCATCGGCATCCACAAATGTTTTTACGTTCAGGCGTTCACGCAGTTCGGGGTCAGTAAAGATCAGAATGCCCTCAACAATGATCACACTCTTGGGATTTACCGTGTTGGTTTCTTTAGCGCGGGCGCATGTTACGTAGGAATATATTGGCATCTCGATGCTATCACCCTGAATGAGTTTATCAAGATGATTTACGAGCAGCGAAAATTCAATTGAAGAAGGATGGTCAAAATTGATCTGACTTTTTTCTTCAGCCGATAAGTGGCCGTTGTCATAATAATAGGAGTCCTGTGAAATAAATGAAACCGAATCTTTAGGCAACAGTTCCATTATTTTTTTAACAACAGTGGTTTTTCCGGAACCGGAACCACCAGCAATACCGATGATTAGCATATAAAGGATATTAAAAAACCGGATATTCAAAGTTAAAATATCCGGTTTCAAAGTTAAAATAAAATGCAGAGCAGTGTATTTCTAAAATTCCTCTAGTATAAGAAACTTAGCATTACCCCGGCAGCAACAGCACTTCCAATTACCCCGGCCACATTTGGCCCCATGGCGTGCATGAGCAGGTGGTTTGTTTTGTCATATTCAAGCCCCACAACCTGCGAAACACGGGCACTGTCAGGAACAGCCGAAACGCCGGCATTGCCGATGAGTGGATTGATTTTATTGCCTTCTTTCAGGAACAGGTTGATGACTTTTACAAACATTACACCACCAAAAGTAGCAACCATAAATGAGAAGGCGCCCAGCGCAAAAATCCCGATTGATTTGGCTGTTAGAAAGGTGGTGGCTTGTGTGGAAGCTCCAACGGTGAGACCGATAAGAATGGTAACAATGTCAATCATCGGACCTTTGGCAGTATCAGCCAATCGTTTGGTTACTGTGCTTTCTTTGAGCAGGTTACCAAAGAATAACATCCCAAGAAGTGGCAGGCCGGTGGGAACGATAAAGCAGGTTAGCAACAGACCGATGATGGGAAACATAATTTTTTCCACTTTAGAAACGGTACGAGGCGGTTTCATCCTGATGACCCTTTCTTTTTTGGTGGTAAGAATGCGCATGATTGGTGGCTGAATTACAGGCACCAATGCCATGTATGAATATGCTGAAACTGCAATAGCACCCAAAAGATCCGGGGCAAGTTTTGATGCTAGGAAGATAGCCGTCGGGCCATCAGCCCCGCCAATGATACCAATTGCGCCTGCTTCGCTGGGAGAGAAGCCAAGAAACAGTGCTGCAGCATAGGCGCCAAAAATACCCAATTGGGCTGCTGCACCAATCAGGATTAGTTTGGGATTTGAAATAAGTGCCGAAAAGTCGGTCATAGCACCTATACCAAGAAAGATCAGCGGAGGATAAACGCCTTGCATAACCCCAAAATACAAGTAATTGAGGACGCTTCCGTCTTCGTAAATCCCGACTTTTAAACCGGGGTAAAAAGCGATATTCCCTACAATTATTCCAAAACCGATTGGAACCAGCAACATCGGCTCATATTCCTTTGAAATGGCAAGGTATATAAATGCGAGCCCAACACAAATCATAACAATATGACCCACAGTCATATTTGCAAAAGCCGTGTATTCCAGAAACTGGTTGAGGTGGTCTATAATAAATCCGAAAAATGATCCAGAGCCTGTCATTGGTTAGTCTCCTATTACAATAAGTACGTCACCTTCCATCACCTGATCGCCTTTGTGTTTCTTAATTGAAGCAACACGGCCTTCTTTATCGGATTCAATGTTGTTTTCCATCTTCATGGCCTCAAGCATCAGCAGTTTTTGACCGATCTTTACATTGTCGCCTTCTTTTACAAAAACTTCGAGAATTACGCCCGGAAGCGGTGATTTTATGGAACCACTGCCTTTTGGTCCGGCAGGGCTGCTTGTTTTTGCAACGGAAGGGTGTGCGTCAGTTGACGGAACTGAAACTGAGCGCACCAGGGTAGGGGTTTTGGTGGTTGGGATGCTGCGATCCACCTCAACGGTGTATGAAGTACCGTTAATTTCAAGTGTGGCAATATTGTCTTCAACACTAATGATTTCAGTATCATATTGATTGCCGTGTATGGTGAACTTAAACTTTTTCATATTGGTTATTTTAATTTTTTATTCTGCTTACAGAAATTACAGACAGATTAGTCAGGCAATATTCACGAATATTATTTGGGTGACTGGCGTAAACCGTAAATTTTTGAACTCCAGGGTGAATAGGTACGGGAAACCTTGCGTATTGTCAGTACATTTTTTTCATTATCATGTAATTGGTTTTGATAGAGGTGCAGTGCCATGGCGATTGCAGCTCCGACTTCTCCCGGTATTTCATCAATTTTAACCGGTGTTTCACCACAATCCTTGCCTTTACGTTTACGGCATAAAATCCTTTTAACATCAATATTATAGAGAAAAGTAGTATTCTTAAAGAATAAGTACAAAAGGGCCAGGGCAAAAAATACAACCCCCATGGCAATCATTGTCATAGCACCTCCATAGGGGTCCATTTCAATAAACTGCTGAGCGGCAGTTATTACCGGACTTGTATCATTGTTTGCAGCGGGTGTGTTTTGGGGTAAGAATCCCCATTTAGGTCCTCCGTCAACCAATCTCCCGAAAGTAATATCAGATGTGTGCGAGTCGGGTATAATTGCTTTATCAATAAGTGTACGGCCATTGGCATCAAAAAGAGCAACAACTTTGGAATCGCGCAGGTCGAAGTTCAGATGAAGGATACCCCGGGTTGTTTGGTCGTCGGCCCATAATACCAGATAACTTCTTGGTGCAATCTGAGTTCTGGGGTCACCTTTTGGAATATAGTACATCGTAGGATTAGCAAGATCATTGGTCAGATATCGGCCACCAATATCTACTGAATTGTAGGCAGTGTTAAAAATTTCAATCCAGGGGCTGTGAATTCCAAAATCATCAACATAACTGGAATCGTTGATCACCAGAAATTCGTTCAGCCTCAGATCAACTCCACTCTGAGCCCTTACTTCAGCAGAAAAGGCGGTAATTATTATTGCAATCATTGTTGCAACAACAAATCGCTTGGTCTTTTCAATCATAACAAGGGTGGTTATAATGGTAAGTTTGAGTGTTTCTTGGGAGGATTGACATCTTTTTTTGTCGCCAGTGCCTGCAAAGCCCTGATAATCCGGAAGCGGGTATTTCGCGGCTCAATTACATCGTCAATAAACCCATATTTAGCGGCATTGTAAGGGTTGGCAAATTTGGTCTTGTATTCTTCTTCAGCTTTACGCACATATTCATCGCGTTCAGCCTTATCGGTAATTTCAGCGAGTTTTTTGCTATGCAGGATTTCAATGGCTCCCTTAGGTCCCATTACGGCAATTTCAGCAGTTGGCCAGGCATAATTAATATCGCCCCGCAGATGTTTGGAACTCATTACATCATAGGCACCACCATAGGCTTTGCGCAGGATAATGGTAACCTTGGGAACGGTGGCTTCACCATAGGCAAACAGCAGTTTTGCCCCATGAATGATAATACCTCCATACTCCTGAGCTGTTCCGGGTAAGAAACCCGGTACATCAACAAGGGTGAGGATCGGAATATTGAAAGCATCGCAGAACCTTACAAAGCGCGCAGCTTTGCGTGAAGCATTGATATCAAGTACGCCGGCCAGATAGTTGGGTTGATTGGCAACAATGCCCACTGACATTCCATTAAATCTTGCATATCCTGTAACAATATTAGGTGCATAATGCCGCTGAATTTCAAGAAACTCACGGTTATCAACAATGCTGTGGATCACATCTTTAACATCGTAAGGTTTGTTGGGGTTTTCAGGAATAATATAATTCAAGGTGTCTTCCAGCCGGTCGATGGGATCGTCACACGGGGCAATAGGCGCTTCTTCAAGATTGTTTTGTGGTACAAACGACAGTAATTTGCGTATAATCAGGATACCTTCGCGTTCATCGTCAGCCACGAAATGGGTAACACCTGATTTTGAACCGTGAACCATTGCACCGCCAAGCTCCTCATCTGTTACGATTTCTCCGGTTACTGTTTTAACAACTTTAGGCCCTGTAACAAACATGTAACTTGTATTCTTACTCATCACTATAAAGTCAGTAAGTGCCGGAGAATACACCGCACCGCCTGCACATGGGCCAAATACGGCTGAAATCTGTGGGATTACGCCGGATGCCAGAATGTTGCGTTCAAAAATCTCAGCATAACCTGCCAGACTCTGTACACCTTCCTGTATACGAGCACCTCCGCTGTCGTTAATCCCGATCAGGGGAGCACCAACTTTCAGGGCCTGATCCATCACCTTGCAGATCTTCTTGGCAAATGACTCAGAAAGCGATCCGCCAAAAACAGTAAAGTCCTGTGAAAATACATACACCACCCTGCCATCAATGGTTCCATGACCAGTGATTACACCATCCGAAAGATATTCCTGATTTTCCAATCCGAAATCATGACATCTGTGTGTCACAAACATATCAAATTCTTCAAAACTACCTTCGTCAAGCAGCAGATCAATACGTTCGCGGGCAGTTAATTTGCCTTTTGCATGCTGGGCATCAATGCGTTTCTGTCCGCCACCCAGGGCTGCCAGTTCGCGTTTTCCGAGCAATTCTTTGATTTTATCTTCAATAGCCATATAAACGATTATTTGGATTTATTTTCACAGAGTTCTGTAAGTATGCCCCTTGTGGATTTGGGGTGCAGGAAAGCAATATGTAAACCTTCAGCTCCTTTTCGGGGCTGTTTGTCAATCAGTTGAATACCTTTTGATTCTGCTTCTTCAAGTGCAGCTTCAAGGTCTTGGGTTGCAAATGCAATGTGGTGAATTCCTTCCCCCTTTTTTTCAATAAATTTACCAATAGGTCCTTCAGGATCAGTTGATTCAAGAAGTTCAAGCTTGGTCTGACCAATCATAAAGAAAGCTGTTTTTACTTTCTGGTCTTTAACTTCTTCAACTGCATAGCATTTAAGGCCAAGGATTTCTTCATAATAAGGAATTGCATCGTCAATGCTCTTAACAGCAATGCCAATGTGCTCAATATGTGATAGATTCATAAAAAACTATAGGTTAATTGGTGATGGTTCAAAGTTACGGGCATTTTCTGTGATTAAAAAACCAAATATGCTGAAAAAGACACATTTACAAAAATATATGTATTAAATAATGCTGAGAATCAAATCACAATGGATATAATAATTTATTTTTTAATGAATTTTAAATAATTGGTTTTCAGCCATACAGTATTATTGGTTGGTTTTTGGCAATAAAAAAACCGGCATCAGTAACGATACCGGTTCCTCCATAGACAAAATAAGGAATCAATAAATTTTTGAATTATCCCTGTAACCAGCCTGTGCAGTATACCAGTCAGGGTAGGAAACGCCTGAACTTGCTGCCCATTCAATGAAATGAAGATACGCTTCGTTTATGGGAGATTGTTCGGATGGATAGTCAAATCCTGTAAGGATATTTAAACCCCACGGAAGATTGTTCTCACTTTTAAAATATTTGCCGGCAGATGGCGTAGTGTTATCATTTCCAGTGCCATAAAGGGAAGTATTAATGAGGTTGGTTGGAACAAAGTCAGCCAGATGGATTTCACGACCACGGTCCTGATTCGAAACAATGTAGAAGTTAAATGCCGAAGAAGGTAATTCCGCATGGGTTACCACACCCCCCGGGGCCGGAACGCCATTGCTGATGAATGTAAGTTGCACATTCAGCGTGTCATAGGGAACAAAAGGAGCCGATTCATCGGTATTGATCCCTGTACCTGAACCCGGGTGTTGCATCACTTTGTAAAAATCATCAAAAACGATGCAGTTGGCATATGTTTGATTGGCTTCAAGTCCATTGGCGTTGTAAGAAAAGATAGTTTCAGGACTCACATGTGTACCGCTTGTACCAATAATCTTGTCGGGGTTGATTCCGTTGAGCTGAAAAGCAAATGCATTGTGAAAACTTGCCCCTGATGCACGTGTTACAATTTTAGCCTTTAATTCAACAACCTGATTTGCTGCATTTGTAACAGTATTAAACCGGTAGTTTACAACCATATCATTAAAGTCGTAGTCGGCTCTGTTTGGCCAGTTATCTTCAAAGGCCAGTGTACCAAATTGGTTCTGCGAAGGATAATATGAATTATATGCTCTGTACGGATCGGTGGGATAAGCGTCTTCATTGTCAGCAACTCCATCACCATCAGCATCCTGAATTAAAGTCATAGGTAAACAACCATTGGCCGGACTTGACCAGTAAGTACCGGGGAATATAAAATTATCAGAATAAGCTCTTTCATTGCCACCAACACCCACAAAACTAACCCAGATTTTATAAGCATTTGCGGTTGAATTAGCTATCTCAGCAGGGATAGGCACTGTAATATCCCGAATTGTATTTGTAAAATTAGGGAAATTGTATGTATAGAATTGAACAGCAGTGCCTTCACCATATGATGCCGAGGCATTGTATGGTATATATGATACAATGATTCCTTTAGAAGTTACACCACTTGAAGCCCCATCCAAACGTGAACGGAAGGTGATATTGCCAGATCCAATCAGCATCCATGGAGTTTTTATCCAACAAGCCGTGGGTAGGGGGTTTGTAAGCGAATTGCTTTTTGTTGACCAGGCGCCACTGATTACCAGGCTTGTAGTATTTGAATAGGAAGTGGCTCCAAAACCCCAGCAATTACCCTGCTCAATTGCGCGGTTACCCGATTCACAGTCGAGGGTTACCTGAGCAGTAGCATTGTGAATGACAAAACTTAACATTGCTGTTGAAAACAAAAGAGCGGCAGAACGAAATAGCTTTTTCATATTGTTACGGATTTAAACAGAATTAGTCCTGAATGGTTGGTATAAATGAAAAATTGGCATTGGTGCCGGTAATGGGAACAAGGTGTTCAACGCTACCGTATTTCAACTTAAGTTGTGTTTCGGATGAAGGAACGGTAAGTTTAATGGTTGAGCTGAGACTCATTTCGTACATACTTTGGTAAAGCAATGAACCGTTGTTCAGGCTTACTGAGAGGGTTGCCTTTACGGGCACAGTGGTGGGAAGGCCGGTGATGATCACATTTACGTCATGTCCCGTAATCCATTTGAAAGTTGCCGATACTTTCAGGTCGTTCAGATTATCTGGAATAACCGGATTGGGAACGGGTTCATCTTTGGTGCAGGAAGTGGCAAGCATGATGACGGCAAGTGCACAGAAAAGAATGATTTTTTTCATGGTTTAATTTTTATTTTGTAAACCTAAAACTGTACCAACTCTAATGATTTATGGTAAATAATTGATAAACAATATTTTAATTTCAAAAACACTATAATGAAAAGTCTGATTATTGGACAACAGTTCCGTTTTAATCCTGTAACGTAAAATTGCTTAATTGCAAAGTTAAGAACGTTGGCACGCATAGTCAAATAATATTTTTCAAATTAGTGAACATTGCATCAGATGGGATAAAGATACAATAAAAAAGGGCTGTTTGTCAGCCCTTAGTATTGTGTTATACCATTTTTAAGAAATTAATTTCCTGAAGACTCAGGTATCTCCATTTTCCACGTGGCAGGCTTTTCTTGGTTAATCCGGCGAAAGCAACCCTGTCGAGTTTTACAACCTGATAATGAAGTTTTTCAAACAGTCTGCGAACAACCCTGTTTCTTCCGGAGTGAATCTCAAGGCCAACCTGACGGCGATCATCGCCATCAGCTACATAGGCAATTGCATCAACTTCAGCGGGGCCATCATCAAGTTCAATACCTTCGGCAATGCTCATCATATCTGATTTTGCAAGAGGTTTGTCAAGTTGAACATGGTATATTTTTCTGATCCTGTGACTCGGGTGAGTAAGTTTTTTAGCCAGTTCACCATCATTGGTCAGCAGAAGCAGTCCGGTGGTATTTCTGTCGAGGCGGCCGACCGGGAAAATCCTTTCGCGGCAGGCATTCTCTGTGAGTGCCATTACGGTATTACGGTCTTCAGGATCATCCATGGTTGTTACATATCCTTTTGGCTTGTTCAGCAGAACATAATATCGCCGTTCACAGCTAAGTGTCTGATCACCAAACATAACTCTGTCATTTGGCAATACTCTGGCCCCGAGGGTTGTAACTACATTTCCGTTCACCTTTACTGCACCGGCCTGAATAAGCTTGTCAGCCTCGCGGCGTGAACAAACTCCTGCGTTGGCAATAAATTTATTGAGACGGATTTCGCTTTCCATTTCGGCGGCAACAAAAGGAGCATCCTCGGGTTTTGGTGTACGGTAACCGAATGAGGGTTGTGCAGAACCACCCGGTCTGGGTTTGCCGGTGTTTCCGGGTTTACCTCTGTAAGCTGGCTTGCTTCCTGTATTTCCGTGTGGTCTTGAATCACCTGAAGGCCTTGGTTTGCCGGGTGCAAATGAGTTGCTTTTGGCGTAAGGTCTTGGGGCAGATTTTGAATATCCCTGATTTTCGTTTCCTCTTTCGGGGCGGTTTGAGTTGCCATAATCAGATGAACTCCTTTCACGTGGATAAGGGCTGGACTGACCATGTTCCGGACGACTTTTATTGTATGTGTTTGGTTTTGCATATCCTCTGTCCTGAGGCTGCCTGGGTCTGGAACGATCAAAGCTCTGACGTTCATTTCCACTGTCAGGCGAAGTTCGGTCATTTCCGCGATTAGGAGCCGGACGTTCACCACGGTTACTATTGTATGCCGGGCGTTCATTTCCGCGTTCATTTCCACGGGTATTTCCGTAGCGGTCATTTCCACGGGGGGCTGACTGCCTTTCAGGGTTTCGCTCCAAAGGCCGGTTAAACCCGCGTTCTGAATTGCGGTCGGCAGCACTGTCGTACAGCGGTCTGTCTGTAGAAGAATCAAAACCCCTGTCGAGAGGTTTTTCATAAGGTCGTTGGTAATTGCTTCTGTATGAAGGCCTATTCTCATCCTGAGGATAATATGTTGGACGGGCAGGTCTTTCCTGCGGGGTTTCAGGCGTGCCTTTTCTGGGTCGGTAAGGCCTTACTTCTGCATTATCTCTGGTGGAATACAATGGGCGTTTTGCCCGACGGTCATCATCTTTTTGTTCGTTTTGACGCGAAAATCCTCCCGGATTCTCATGAGCGTCCTTTAATTCATCACTTGAATTCATAAAAACAGGACTCTGTAAATTCTTTTATTTGTAATAATATTTAATCCCAAAATTTGCTGCAAAGATATACAAAAACCTGTTCAGTTTCAAGTTAATTCGCATATTGGACTGTATATTTCTTGTTGAAAACATTCAATCATGAATACCCGGAAAATATTTTGCTTCCAGATATTTTGTTTTTCAAATTAAAGACACACAATATCAGGATATTATGGAAAAGTTTTTGTATCAAAAACATATACCATGGTACAGGGCTTTCAATTTTGTTTTTTTCCTTTAATAAAAACTTCGTGATGAGCCTGAAAGATGTGTAACTTTGCTGTCCCGTTTTTTAAAAGATATCTACCTGTTTATTAAATAAATAGAATAAATTATGAAAATATTTGGCAAAGTCCTGGCCGGTCTGCTGATACTATTAAATGTTTATGTAATTGCGCAACCGCCAGCCGGTTATTACAATGGTACAACCGGTTTATATGGTGTTGCGCTGCAAACCAAACTGCACAGCATTATCAAAGGACATTCATCACAGAGTTATTCATCCCTGCCAACATGGTTTCAGACAACTGATAAAAAATCAAATAATACAGTGTGGGATATGTACTCAGATGTTCCGGGTGGCACCCCGCCGTATGTTTATAACTTCAATTCTGATGAGTGCGGAAATTACAACGGCGAGGGTGATTGTTTCAACCGTGAGCACTCCTGGCCCAAAAGCTGGTTTAATGATGCCAGCCCGATGTACTCCGACTTATTCCATATTTACCCGACTGATGGTTATGTTAACGGTAAACGCAGCAACTATCCCTATGGTGAAGTTGGATCTGCATCATGGACTTCGCAGAACAATAGCAAACTGGGAAACTGCAACTTCCCGGGTTATACAGATGTGGTTTTTGAGCCCATTGATGCCTACAAGGGTGATTTTGCCCGCACTTATTTTTATATGTCTACAAGATATTATACCGAAGATGGTAGCTGGCAGAGCAATGGCATGGTGAATAAATCGCAACTGAAACCATGGGCACTCACTATGTTGATGGCCTGGCATCATGCTGACCCCGTAAGTTCAAAAGAAACAAACCGGAACAATGCTGTGTATGGGATACAAAACAACCGCAACCCGTTTATCGACCACCCTGAATGGGTTGATCAGATATGGGGCGAATCGGCAGGTTACGAAGAAATTGAGATCGATGCCGTAGTGAATGTATTCCCGAATCCTTGTCAGAATGAGGTTTTTATCAGTACAAGCAATCAGGCACTCATCAGTGAGGCTGCTATATATAATGTATCGGGTATGCTGCTCGAAAAAAGCGAAACGGAGAATTTTGCTGAAACCAGGTTCGACCTGCGTAACTTCCCCAAAGGTATTTACATTGTTACTGTAACTTTGAAATCGGGCAAACTGTTCTCAAAAATCGTAAAGCAATAAGCAGGTGGCAGTACTCAGAATAACAAAGGAATTCAAATTTGAGATGGCCCATGCACTGTATGGCCACGACGGACCCTGCAGGCATCTTCACGGGCATTCCTATGAATTGTTTGTAACCGTTAAAGGTGAACCTGTGAACGATCACGCGTCTTCAAAAAACGGGATGGTGATGGATTTCGGTGATCTTAAAAAAATTGTCCGTAACCTGATCATTGATAAGTTTGATCATGCACTGGTGTTGAATTCCAGCACACCCATGCCAAAGGGACTTTCGGATTATGAGTTATACAGCAATATGATACTCGTTGATTTTCAGCCATCGAGTGAGAATCTGCTTGTTTATTTTGCCGGTTTGATCAAACCTCAACTTCCTGCCAATGTGATTTTACACAGCATGAAATTACGCGAAACGGTAACTTCTTATGCTGAATGGTTTAACGAAGATAATCTCTGATTCATTCTACTTCCGGCAGCACGAATAGCACTGGCAACTGTCTTCACCCCACGCATTCATTGTATCATGCAGCGTTCCCTTAACCGGGAATCCCTCATTTTTCCATTGCAGTAAACCACCTGCCATCCAGTATATTTTACCGGATGCCAATGCCCGGTACTGATCAAATACCTTAATACATGTAGAACCATCCAGATCGGCCAGAATAATATCGGCTGAGGGTGGCAGCATATGTTTCAGCGAAACCAGGTTGTTTGAAGGGATGTTTATGACTGTTCCGGAATCGAAAGTCAGTAAGTTGAAGGCACAGTTTTCACGGATATCAACAATTACAGCTCCCGCATTCAGCATTCCGGCGGCCTGCCTGACCGTGAGCCCTGCTGGTTGCAGGTCGGTGATGGTTTCAATATGGACGTGAGCGTTCATAAATATCTATTTCTCAGAATAAATAACCCTTACAATCACATCGCCAACCATCGAAAGCGATTTGACATCCACATTGCTCAGGTTGTCGTTCACTGTATGCCAGTGGGGGAAGAAAGAACTTTCCTTAGTGTTTTTATTCAAATGAATAATGTCGATCATGGGAATTGATGCCAGCTTATTTACAAAATAATGATCATCGGTAATGTATGTTCCCTGTTCCGGAATAAATGCATCTGAATAGCCAGCCTGTGCAGCGATGTCCCAAACTTTTTTTACCACTGCCGGTGCATAATAGGTTGAGAATCCTTCCATTAAAAAAGTAGGATTGGTTACGCCCACCATGTCGAGCAATATCCCAAACCGGGCTTTGTATCCATACACATGCGGATTTTTTGACCAATGCTGTGAACCCAGCCCCCAGGATTCTTCTGATTCTTCACCCTGTGTATCTTGTGGAGGACCATAGTCTTCAGCGTCAAAGAGCACAATGTCAACACCAATTTCAGGAGCTTTATTTCCGAGAATCCGGGCTATTTCGAGCAGGACGCCCACACCGCTTGCACCATCATTTGCACCGTCAATAGGTTTTGAATGGTTTTCAACCAGCGGGTCATGATCTGCAAAAGGTCTTGAATCCCAGTGAGAAGCTAAAACAATGCGATTGGGATTGGTTTTATTGAACGATGCCACAATGTTTTTACCATTTAATATATCACCATTGTAAATCCGCGCCTTAAAATTCTGGACCATCACATCGGGTGTATATTTAGTAAGTTCACGTACCAGAAATTTTTCACAAGCTGATGAAGCCTTTGAGTTTGTTACCCTGGGGCCAAAAGCAACCTGCCGGGCAACCATGGCGTAGGCTGAGTCAGCATTGAATGCCGGAAAATCAATTGTGGGCTTATGGGTTTCAGGTGTTGTTCCGGTAGTGGTTTTTTTATTTCCGCAGCCCTGTCCAACAATCAACACAATAATGCAGAGCATGCCGGCAGCAAAATATTGTTTCATTTTCTGGTGATTAATCATTAAAAATTAAAGGCTTCCCGAAATTACCTGAAAAAACCATTTCAGAAAAATCGAACCGTTTTTTAGGACCCGTTTCAATTGCCCTCAGTTTTTCGTGCAACTGCTCTGGATGACCCATATACCCTACAGCAATTACAGAAAGAGCCACATAGGGTTCAGGGATATTCAGGTTTTCGGCCGCTTTAGCCGGATCAAAGCCTGTCATCTGATGTACAAACAATCCCTCATGCATGGCCTGAAACGTAAGATGTGCCACAGCCTGACCCGTATCGTACTGGTAGCTGTTGTTTTTAATGCCCGGTTTATTGTTCATTTCAGTTTTACCGCATGCCAGGATAAGCAAAGGGGCTTTTGAGGCCCATAACTGATTGAATTCCACCAGTGAGTCATTTATTTTTGTAAAAGTTTCATCACCCTGAAACCCAACGATAAACCGCCAGGGTTGTTCATTGGATGCCGAAGGGGCAAAAAGAGCAGCCTCAAGTATGCGGGCTGTGATGGCGGCAGCAACCGGTTTGTTCTCGAATGCCCGTGGACTCCAGCGGTTTTGAAGTAGCGGGTGCAACGGAAAACGGGTCATGTTTTGCATGGTGTTTTATTTTTGCAAACCTACTAAAATA
>CAZKCK010000052.1:0-21957 GCA_964550695.1 uncultured Bacteroidales bacterium
TGGGGCGTTTATTCTTTGACATTTGTAGATCGGTATGATGGCAATATTACCTATTCGCCTCATTTCGACCGCCGGCATAATGTGAACATTGTTGCATCTTACCTGCTGGGCCCCGAAATGAATTGGGAGGTAAGTGCAAGATGGAATTATGGTTCTGGCTTCCCTTTTACACAGACGCAGGGGTATTTTGAAAAGCTTGTGTTTGAGCAGGGTATCAATACTGACCCGGCTACTGCAAACGGTGAGCTCGGAATTATGTATTCTACCCTGAACGGTGGGCGTCTGCCACAATACCATCGCCTTGACCTGACAATTAAACGCAAATTTGAGTTTGGAAAAAATTCAATTCTGGAACTTACTGCCGGAGCAACAAATGTTTATAACCGCGAAAACATTTTTTATTTCGACCGCGAAAGTTTTATCCGGGTGAATCAATTGCCGTTTATGTATAGTTTCGGCGCAAGCTATTCTTTTTAATCATAGACAAGTGGTCTATTGAAGCTAAAATTGTTGTAAGTGTTTGATTGGTAATTTCTTGCACCTAAAGTTTCTCTTTACCACCCACGTTTGAGTATTTGTAATTGATTTCGGGTACAGGAACCGTGAAAGAGAAACGGCTTCCTTTTTCAGGCTGACTTTCAACCCATATTTTTCCACCTTGCTTTTCTACAAATTCCTTACAAAGTATCAAACCAAGCCCTGTTCCTTTCTCATAATTTGTTCCAGGGGTTGAGAAACTTGAATAAGTATCAAAAATCATTGGAAGGTTCTCATCGGGTATCCCGATGCCAGTATCTTCAACGCAAAAACGAAAATCTTCATTCGATTCAGCATAAGTTATGTTTATCGTCCCTTTTTCGAAACTGTATTTAATGGCATTTGATATAAGATTCCGGAATATGGTTGACAGCATGTTTTCATCCGCAAAACAAATGTAACCATCAGGGATGTGGTTGTTTACGACCAAATGTTTTTCTTTTATCTGACTTTTCATCAGCGCAATATTGTCGTTAACAACAATTGAAACATTGATATTGTGAGGGTTGTAATCAATTTCGTTCCGTTGGCTCTTGGCCCAGAAAAGCAGATTTTTCAATAGAGAATGTGTGTTTTTAATGGTTCCCGAGGCAGCATGCAAAAACTCCTGTTGTTCAATCGGACTGATGACCATTTCTGTCAGCAGCTTCAGCACATTGCTCACATTGCTGACATTTCCCAGCAAGTCGTGTGCAATAATTGAAAACAACCTGTCTTTGGTTGCATTCGCAAGCCTAAGGTCTTTATTTGCTTTTTCAAGCGCTTTTTGCTGGTATTGTACCGTTAAATGTGTCTTGACTCTGGCCAGAACTTCTTCTTTTTGAAACGGTTTCGTAATATAATCAACCCCACCGGCTTCTAGGCCCCTGATTTTATCAGTTGTTGAATCGAGCGCACTGATAAATATGATGGCAATGTCCTTATAAAGCGGATTGGATTTAATAATTGCGCAAACTTCCAGACCATCCATTCTGGGCATCATAATATCAAGCAGAATCAAATCCGGAATACTCTTTTCAATAATACCTAAAGCTTCCTGCCCGCTTTGAGCTTCTGTTATTTCAGCATTAAGTTTTCGGAGCATCGCTCCGAGCACCATCAGATTTCTTTGGTTATCGTCAACAATAAGTATTACCGGAGGGGGATAAAATTCCATGTTTGCTGGGTGTTTGAAGTTCCCTTGATCAGACTTTTGCAAAGATACAACTCTGTTGTGAATAAGCTATCGGCGAATATTTTTAGCGATGCTTTCCTTATCCGCTTGAATGACCCCTTTATCGGTAATAAATGCTTTTATGTATGATGCCGGAGTTACATCAAAAGCCGGGTTTAGTGCAGTTGCCCCCGGTGCACATACCTGTATGGATTCTGTTTTGCCTTCACGCGTGCGACCTGTTTGCCAAAGAACCTCATCGCCTGAACGTTGTTCAATAATAATGTGATTTCCATCAGGGCATTCAGAATCAAACGTTGAGGATGGTGCTGCAATGTAGAAGGGTATTCCGAATTCTCTGGCCACAATTGCCTTTTCGAAAGTTCCGATTTTGTTTGCTGTATCCCCGTTTGCAGCAATTCTGTCAGCACCTGTAATAATCATATCAACCATTCCGTTTGCCATGAGCCAGGCCCCTGCATTGTCAGGTACAATTGTAAATGGAATGCCCTCATTTTGAAGTTCCCATGCAGTGAGCCGTGCACCCTGCCCGCGCGGACGTGTTTCATCAGCATACACAAAAACCTTTTTACCTTCATGATGGGCCCTGTAGATCGGGGAAAGTGCACTTCCCCAGTCCACAAATCCGAGCCAGCCTGCGTTGCAGTGTGTCAGTATCCGCATACCATCCGTTATCAGCTCGTTACCATATGCAGCTATGTTCAGCGATTCAGTTATATTTTCCTCAGCCAGTGATTTTGCCATGTTCATGGCGGCTTCAGAACCAAGTTTACCTGCCATGAAAACCTTTTCACATGCATAAAACAGATTTCGGGCAGTGGGCCGGGTATTTTCAATGCTGATGCGCGCAATTGTGGCCAATTCCGTATTGTTTGTGCGATCGGCTTCCAGAAAGGCTAAAGCCATGGCATAGCCGGCAGCAACCCCTATAGCGCCGGCTCCGCGAACAGTCATATCCACAATAGCTCCACAAATAGCTTTATAATTATCATATTTATTTATTCTGAAAGCAAAAGGCAGTAGATTCTGATCAATCATGAAGACCGTTGTGCCTTCAAGCCACAATGTTTTGTAATGTTTTTGGTTAACCAGCATAAGAGTATTCGTGTTTATTATTTCAATGCGATCGTGTATAAACAGCCTGAAATACAGACAGTAATATTTTGTAAAATAAGAGCGAATGATTTTGTCAGATTATCAAATGTTTGATTTATAGATTATTGGCTTCGTTTTAATTCAACAGGGCTTCAATAAAAAATACCTTATTTTTGCATGGTAAATATAGTTAAATGTCAGGAAAACAAATTGAAATTATGTCGCCGGTTGGCTCTTTTGAGTCGTTAATGGCTGCAATACAAGGAGGTGCCGGTTCAGTATATTTTGGTGTGGGGAAATTGAACATGCGGTCGCGGTCAACGCAGAATTTTAGTATTGATGACCTGGCGACCATTACAAAAATCTGTCATACACACAATGTACGCTCGTATTTAACACTCAATACCGTTGTATACGGGGGCGAACTTGATGAAATGAGGAACATTGCCGATGCTGCAAAAATGAACGGAGTTTCGGCCATCATTGCCTCTGATCCGGCAGTTTTAGGTTATGTGAAGTCAATAGGTATGGAGATCCATATTTCAACGCAATGCAATATTTCGAATATTGATGCGGTAAGATTTTATTCAATGTTTGCTGATGTGATGGTAACTGCCCGCGAACTGAACCTACAACAGGTAGCCGAAATTACACGGACCATCAGAGAACAAAATATAACGGGACCATCCGGAAACCCTGTAGAAATTGAAATTTTTGTTCATGGCGCTTTGTGTATGGCTGTTTCAGGTAAGTGTTATCTCAGCCTTGATAATATGAATACTTCTGCCAATCGTGGAGCCTGTCTGCAACAGTGCCGCCGACCGTATATTGTAAAAGATAAGGAAAGTGGTATTGAGCTTGAGGTTGATAATGAGTATATTATGTCACCTCAGGACTTGTGTACCATTGGTATTCTTGATAGAATAATTGAAGCCGGCGTAAGTATTTTAAAAATTGAGGGAAGGGGCCGGTCTCCTGAATATGTTAAAAAAGTTACACGAGTTTACCATGAAGCCGTTGAGGCTGTTTTGAATGGAACATATACATCAGAAAAAGTAGTGTTGTGGACGGAGGAATTAAAAACAGTTTATAACCGTGGTTTTTGGGAAGGATATTATCTTGGGGCTAAGTTTGGTGAATGGAGTGGCGTTTATGGCTCGCAAGCCACTGAACAAAAGGTGTATCTCGGCAAAATCACGAATTATTTTCCCAAGATTAAAGTTGCTGAAGCAAAACTGGAAACAGGGATGGTTACACCCGGTGAGGAATTTAGCATCAATGGGCCTACCACAGGTGTAGTTGATGGCATTTTTAGTGAACTCAGGCTTGAAGCTGACCCTGTTTTGCAGGTTGAAAAAGGTCAGGTATTTTCATTTCCGGTAGAAACAGCGGTACGCAGATCGGATAAACTTTATAAAATTCAGAAGAACAGAGTGTAGCGGCTATTTGAAAATGAATAGCAAAACCAGACTTATTGCCAGAAATCCAATAAAATAGATCCAGTAGACAGATTCTTTACTTTTATCCTTCTTTACAAAGTTTGTGTTTTTATTCTGGCTTTCAGAATTCAAACGATGGTTTTTTTTGTGCGCAGTATGGGGCATAATCGGAGTTATTAAGTGAATACTGTAGGTACGAACGGAAACTGATTTTTGATTTTTTTATTTGAATGCTTTGTTATGTGATACTTAGACTGTAATTCTGTAAAAAGGTTGCCTGAAGATGGATATTTTTTTGCGTAATCATTATAAAACAAGTTGATGTACAGTATTGTTCAGAATCTGTATCTTTGCATCAAATTATTATTGTTATGCAACTTAGTGAACAAGAGATCATTAGACGTGATTCTTTAAAGGAGTTAATCGGACTGGGTATTGACCCGTATCCGGCAGCTCAGTTTGAAATAAATGTTACAACATCTGAAATTCATGCTGAATTTGCTGGAAATCAAACACTTTTTCAGAATGTAAGTATTGCCGGACGCATCATGAGTCGCCGTATTATGGGCGCTGCCGCCTTTGTTGAAATACAGGATGCTGCAGGCAGAATACAACTATATTTCAAGCGTGATGACATTTGCCCCGGAGAAGATAAAACGCTTTACAATACAGTTTTTAAAAGATTGCTCGATATCGGTGATATAATCGGTGTTGAAGGATTTGTGTTTATTACACAAATGGGGGAAATTACCATTCATGCCAGATCATTCAAATTACTGTGCAAATCATTGAAACCATTGCCGATTGTTAAAGAAAAGGAAGATAAAACCTTTGATGCCTTTACTGATCCCGAAATGCGTTACAGGCAGCGATATGTTGACCTGATTGTAAACCCCGGGGTACGTGATATCTTCGTCAAACGCTCACGTATGGTGAATTCAATGCGCGAATACCTCAATGCCAAAGGATACCTTGAAGTTGAGACGCCAGTACTTCAACCCCTCTATGGTGGAGCTGCCGCCCGCCCGTTTACCACCCACCACAATACACTCGATATGACGCTTTATCTGCGTATTGCCAATGAGTTATACCTGAAAAGGTTGATAGTTGGCGGCTACGATGGTGTGTATGAGTTCTCAAAGGATTTCCGTAACGAAGGCATGGACAGGTTTCATAATCCTGAGTTTACACAGATGGAGCTCTATGTGGCTTACAAGGATTATGAATGGATGATGAACCTTGTTGAAGAAATGGTTGAAAAAATGACAATCGATATTCATGGCACTTCACAGGTTACTGTGGGCGAAAATGTGATTGACTTTAAACGTCCCTGGACGCGTTTTACCATGTTCGGGGCCATTCAGCATTTTACGGGCATCGATATCAGCGAAATGGATGAAGCAGAACTTCGCCACACGGCACGGCAACTTTCCGTTGAACTTGATGAAACCATGGCCAAGGGTAAGATTATCGACGAAATCTTTGGTTCAAAGTGCGAACCATTGTTAATTCAACCAACATTTATTACGGATTACCCGGTTGAGATGTCGCCACTGGCAAAAAAACACAGGAGTAAAGCCGGTCTGGTTGAGCGATTTGAAGCAATCTGCAACGGGAAGGAGATTTGTAATTCATTCAGTGAACTCAACGATCCCATTGATCAGCGCGAACGCTTTGAGTCACAGCTGGAACTTGGAAAACGCGGTGATGAAGAATCGATGGTGCTCGATGAGGACTTCCTGCGTGCACTCGAATACGGAATGCCGCCTACGGCAGGGCTTGGAATCGGAATTGACCGTATGGCAATGATCCTGACGAATTCACCTTCAATTCAGGAGGTGTTGTTTTTCCCGCAAATGCGACCTGAAAAAAAGGTAGCTGTTTCTAAAGATGAGGATTTTGCAGCTCTGGGAGTTCCTTCGGCCTGGATCCCGGTTCTGCGTCAGGCAGGCTTTAATCATACGGATGCTGTGAAGAAATTATCTGCTGGTCAACTGTTTAATCAACTGGCAGGATTGCGCAAAAAGCTTAAACTTGACCTGACCCTTCCAACTGTTGAAGATATTAAACAGTGGGTTGCCTGATTGCCAACTATTTTGGCGTAACGATAAAGTATTGACCTTTAAAATTGAACCCGGTGTATGCCGGGTTTTTTACTTGAAGAAAATGTCGGCTACCACAAAAATAGCGAATACAAGACCAGCAATACCATTCATGGTGGCAAATGCCATATTCACACGGCTCAGATCATTGGGTTTTACAAGCAGGTGCTGATACACCATTAATGCCGAATAAAACAAAATTCCAATCCAGTAAAGCAGGCCAAAATCACCTGAAATACCGGCTATTACCAGAAAAGCTACCGAAATCAGATGAAAAAATGAAGAAATGACCAACGACCATTTTTTCCCAAAATATGCCGGAATAGATTTAAGGTTTTGCGATTTGTCAAATTCTTCATCCTGAAGGGCATAAATAATATCAAACCCTGACACCCAAAAAAACACGCTCACCGAGAACAGCACGGGCAACAAACTGAATGCACCGGTTACTGCCAGATAGGCTCCTATGGGAGCCAACGACAAACTTAATCCAAGCACCAGATGGGCCAGTGAGGTGAAACGTTTTGTATAGCTGTAAGCCAGGATTACGACCAAAGCAACCGGCGACAGAAATAAGCACAATTTATTGATAAAGAATGTTGTAAGTATAAATAATATACAGTTTGCGATTACGAATGCAAGTGCAGATGCAGGACTGATGATCTTTTGTGGTATTTCGCGACCCGAGGTCCTCGGATTCAAAGCATCAAATTTATAGTCGGTATACCGGTTAAAACTCATGGCCGCATTGCGTGCAAACAGAACAGCAAGTATTATTTTAACAAGCAATGGCAGCGCCACCACCGATCCTGTAGCCTTAATTCCAAGAGAATACCCTATAATGGCAAAGGGCATTGAAAATATGGTGTGACTGATTTTTACCAGCGAAAAATAATTTTGTACCGACTTTACAGTATGCATAAAACAAAAACAGTATAAGTTACAAACCTAGTAATTTTAAGGATAAGAGAACCACATCACAGAAAGCTTGTTCAAATAAAATAGATAGTTTTGCAAAAAACCTGCCTATGCTGTTTGTCTGGCGCTACCTGAAATTTCTTTACCAATCCGTATCAAGGTACAGAATTCATTCACCGTTTATGTATCATATTGTATGCAATGTGCTAAGGGCCAGGCCATCTCCGGATGTGTTAATGATTCCTCAAAAGGTCAGGATTGAACTTATGCGGAGCAAACAGCAAATCGCAGTTTACGATCTGGGTGAAGGCGGCAAGTTCAAAAAAAACTATATACGCAAGGTTGGTCAGATTGCGGCTTCCTCATCAAAAAAAGCAACGGAAGGACGGATTTTATATAAGCTTTCTGCTTACGTCAAACCTTCGGTTATTCTGGAACTGGGGACATCATTGGGTATAAGTACCATGTATCTGAAACTAGGTAATCCTTTGGCCAGAGTCGTAACCATTGAGGGTTGTCCGGCCACCGCAGCTATTGCCGTAAACAATTTCCGAAACACCAATATGGCTGATGTGGAGGTGATTGTGGGGAATTTTGATGAAGTTCTTCCCGGGCTGATTCAAAATGGACTGGTACCGGATCTGGTTTTTGTAGATGGTAATCATGGGTACAATGCCACACTAAAGTATTTTGAAATCTTGCTTCCGCTCATGAAAAATGACAGCCTTCTAATATTCGACGATATTCACTGGTCAGATGAAATGGAACGGGCCTGGCGTGAAATTGAACGGTCGCCGGGTGTTACCGTAACTGCCGACCTTTTTCATTTTGGACTCGTTTTCTTTAAAAAAGAGCTAAGCCGGCAGAATTTTACAATAATGTACTGATTGAGTCGTTCGCTTGCAGAATGCTGATAAAACCTGAAGCAGTGAACAAGGATTTATTACTTTTGTAAAATAAAATATGTGTTTTAAATCAATAGCATAACGCATGAAAGAAGAAATCATCAGTCTGGTTGATATTAAAAAGCACTATAAGGTTGGTGCAGAAGTTGTTAAAGCTCTTCAATCGATATCGCTTACCATTTATAAAAATGAGTATGTTGCCCTCATGGGTGCCTCAGGATCAGGAAAGTCAACATTGATGAATATTTTGGGTTGTCTGGATACGCCTACTGCCGGGCAGTATTTTCTGGCCGGTAGCGATGTGAGCAAACTTGGTGACAATGAGTTGGCAGAAATCAGAAACAAACAGATAGGTTTTGTTTTTCAAACTTTTAACCTTTTACCCCGTTCCAGTGCACTCGACAATGTGGTTTTACCACTTATATATGCCGGAGTTAATAAAGATAACAGGATCATAAGAGGAGAGGAGGTTTTGAAGCAGGTTCACCTTGACGACCGCATGGTACACAAACCCAATGAGTTATCGGGAGGTCAGCGGCAAAGGGTGGCTATCGCCCGGGCTTTGGTAAACAATCCGTCAATTATTCTGGCCGACGAACCTACCGGTAATCTTGATTCAAAAACTTCAGTTGAAATCATGAGCCTTTTTGAGGAAATACATGCCGCCGGAAATACCATCATCGTGGTAACCCATGAGGAAGACATTGCCAGGCATGCCCACAGGATTATCCGCCTGAAAGACGGACTGGTTGAATCCGATTCTGTAAATGCAAAGATTCATATGGTTGGACAAAGCGTTTGAACAAGTCAGCAGATTGATGGTTTTGATGTTCTTGCTTTTAGGCAGTTATTTGTTAGTTGTGTTTCGGTATGAAGCCGATTGACAATTTCCTGTTTAATAAATGTTGAACAAAAAATCATTGTATAGTTAAAATTTATGAGTAGCGACTGGAAAATATATACCAAAACGGGGGACGGCGGTCAGACTTCACTTATTGGTGGCGACCGGGTTCCTAAATATCATGAGCGCATCGAAGCATATGGAACAATAGATGAGCTGAATTCTTTTATCGGTCTTGTGAGGGATACCACAGAAGATGCGCGTAGCAGGGAGGTTTTGCTTGAAATTCAGGACAGGTTGTTTACCATCGAATCATTATTTGCTGCTGTAACAGAAGAAGCACTTGCAAAGCTGCCGAAAATTTTTGAATCTGATATCCGTTTGCTCGAAACCGAGATCGACCGGATGAATGAATCCTTACCTCCACTTTCATCATTTGTACTTCCGGGTGGTAACCCATTGGTTTCTAATACCCATATTGCACGAACCGTATGCCGGAGAGCCGAAAGATGCATGGTAAAAATACAGCGCGACCTTGATTCTGATAAGTTTAGCGTGAAATATGTTAACCGGCTGTCAGATTATTTATTCGTTTTGGCACGTAAATTTGTGATGGATTCCGGGGTAAACGAAATTATCTGGAAACCACGTTTTTCTGAATAGTGTGATTATTTTTTATTAATTTGGAATTTTTAAAGGAATTTTTTATATTTTTGTCGGGAAATTCACGAATCTAAACAATCTATATATGTACTGGACGCTTGAACTGGCTTCAAAATTAGAAGATGCACCCTGGCCTGCTACCAAAGACGAGTTGATTGATTTTGCTATAAGGACCGGTGCTCCGCAGGAAGTTATCGAAAACCTTCAGGAAATTGAAGACGAAGGCGAGATGTATGAAAGTATTGATGACATCTGGCCGGATTATCCAACCAAAGAAGATTTTTTCTTCCATGAAGATGAATATTAACAATGATTAACCAAAGCAGGATTCCACTCCTGCTTTGTTGCTTTTGTGGGCAGAGAGGATGTTCAGCTTTTCCCAAACCTGAAAAAACAGTAACTTTGCACCTTAAACAGCCGACGATTGCCGGAAATTTATTTAATAGATTTATTTACAGAATTTTATATGTTTAATTTTTTAAAACTCTTTTTAGGGAACAAGTCAAACCGCGATATAAAGGCCATCATGCCTATCGTTGAAAATGTAAAGAAAGCATACGAAACAATCAAAAACCTGAGCAATGACGAGCTACGTGCAAAAACGGTAGAATTTAAACGGATTATTGCCACTAAGGTTGAAGAGGAAGAAACACTGATATTACAGCTTCGCGAAAGGGTTGACAATGAGCTGGAAATGGATATTGAGGAAAAGGAAACTATTTATAAACAGATAGATGCCCTTCAGAAAACCAGCTATAAAAAAATGCAGGAAGCGCTGGATGAAATTCTTCCCGAAGCGTTTTCGGTGATGAAAGAAACAGGCCGACGTTTCAAGGAAAACGAAACAGTGCGGGTTACAGCCACTCCACATGACGGTGACCTGGCAGCCCGCAGGAACAATATCAGCATTGAAGGAGATACTGCTGTTTATCAGAATAAGTGGATAGCCGGCGGAAACCTCATCACCTGGGATATGGTACATTACGATGTACAGCTAATCGGGGGTATCGTGCTCCACTCCGGAAAAATTTCTGAAATGGGTACCGGTGAAGGAAAAACCCTTGTGGCAACCTTGCCCGTTTACCTCAATGCCCTTACCGGGAAAGGCGTACATATTGTTACCGTCAACGACTATCTGGCCAAACGTGACTCTGAATGGATGGGCATGTTGTTCGAATTCCACGGGCTGAAGGTTGACTGTATCGACAAGCATGAACCAAATTCCGATGCCAGACGTGCTGCTTACAATGCCGATATTACCTATGGCACCAACAATGAGTTTGGTTTCGACTATCTGCGTGACAACATGACCCAGAATCCCGAAGAACTTGTTCAGCGCGAACATGTTTATGCCATAGTGGATGAGGTTGACTCCGTTTTGATTGACGATGCTCGTACGCCTTTAATCATCTCAGGACCCACTCCGCGCGGCGATGACCAGCTTTTTGACCAGATGAAGCCCAATGTGATGCGGCTATACAATGTTCAGCGCAACCTGATTAATAAAATTCTGGCCGAGGCCAAAACACTTTTGAGCGACACCTCTAACCCCGACAATGAGAAAAAGGGAGGCGACCTGCTTTTCAGAGCTCACCGTGGATTGCCCAAATACAAAGCCCTGATTAAATTCCTGAGCGAATCGGGAATGCGTGCACTGATGCAGAAAACAGAGAACTTTTATATGCAGGAGCAAAATAAGAATATGCATGTAATTGATGATGAGCTGTATTTTGTGATTGATGAGAAAAACAACTCAATTGAACTTACCGAAAAAGGCATCGATGTTCTGACAGAATCTTATGAAGAACCCCGGTTCTTTATCATGCCGGATGTAGGTGCCGAAATTGCAGATATTGAAAAGTACAATATCCCCGATTTAGAAAAGGAAGAAAAGAAAAGCGAGCTGATGCGTGATTATTCAATCAAATCAGAACGCCTGCATACAGTGAACCAGTTGCTGAAAGCCTACGCGCTTTTTGAAAAGGATATTGAATACGTTATTCTTGAAAACAAGGTTAAAATTGTTGATGAACAGACCGGCCGTATCCTCGAAGGACGCCGGTATTCTGATGGTTTGCATCAGGCCATCGAAGCCAAGGAAAATGTAAAGGTGGAAGCTGCCACACAAACCTATGCCACCATTACGCTGCAGAATTATTTCAGGATGTATAAAAAGCTGGCCGGTATGACCGGTACTGCTGAAACTGAGGCCGGTGAGCTCTGGGATATCTACAAACTCGATGTAATTGTAATTCCCACCAACAGACCTGTTGTAAGGAAGGATATGGAAGACCTGGTGTACAAAACCAAGCGTGAGAAATACAATGCGGTCATCGATGAAATCGATAATCTTGTTAAACACAACCGTCCGGTACTGGTGGGTACAACCTCTGTTGAAACATCGGAATTGCTGAGCAAAATGCTGAATCTCCGTAAGATTAAGCACAATGTACTGAATGCCAAATTACATGCACGTGAGGCCGAAATTGTGGCATTTGCCGGACAGGCCGGTTCTGTTACCATTGCCACCAACATGGCCGGTCGTGGTACTGACATCAAGCTGGGCCCGGGTGTAAAAGAAGCCGGCGGTCTTGCCATTATCGGTACCGAAAGGCATGAATCACGCCGTGTTGACCGTCAGTTACGCGGTCGTTCCGGACGTCAGGGTGACCCGGGTTCTTCACAGTTTTTTGTTTCGCTCGAAGACGACCTCATGCGCCTGTTTGGCTCTGAACGTATCGCCAGCATTATGGACAGGCTGGGATTGAAGGAAGGCGAAGTCATTCAGCATTCAATGATTACGAAATCAATCGAACGTGCGCAACGCAAGGTTGAGGAAAATAACTTCGGAACACGTAAGCGGCTGCTGGAATATGACGACGTGATGAACTCACAGCGCGAAGTGGTGTACAAACGCCGCCGTCATGCCCTGCATGGTGAACGCCTGGCTCTCGATATCAAAAATATGTTTGAGGATGTATCGGAATCCATCATCGGCGAACATCACGAAGGCCACGATTACCAGGGCCTGCGGATGGACCTGTTGAAAGTAATGGCCATGGATGCACCTTTCCGCGAAGACGATCTGGCAGATCAGTCAAAATCGAAACTTACGGCAACCCTGTTTGGAGCCGCTTACCAGCGCTATCGAAACAAGAGCCAGCAGATTGCCGAAAGGTCGTTCCCCGTTATCAAAGACGTTTATGAAAACAATTCGCGTTATGAGCTGATTGCCATCCCGATAACTGACGGAATCAAGGAAATAAGCATCGTTACCAATCTGAAAAAAGCATATAACGATAAAGGCCGGGAAGTGATTCTGTCGATGGAAAAAGGGATTACACTGGGCGTGATCGACAATGCCTGGAAGGAACATCTGCGTGAGATGGACGACCTGAAGCAGTCGGTTCAGAATGCGGTGTACGAGCAGAAAGATCCCTTGCTTATCTACAAGTTTGAATCGTTCGACCTGTTCAGCAAAATGGTGGTCCGCATCAACCGCGACATTACTTCCTTCCTGATGAAAGGCAATTTACCCGGTTCCGATACACAGGTAAAGGAAGCTCAGGCACCACGCAAAACGGATATGAGCAAGCTGAAACAGGAACGCACCGACATGCTTTCGCAGGTTGCACCCACAAAAGAGCAATCGAAGCCGGCACCGGTAAGGGTTGAGAAAAGGGTGGGCCGCAACGACCCATGCCCCTGTGGAAGCGGCAAGAAATATAAGAACTGTCACGGACAGGGTGAAGCCTGATCCTAAATAATTAGCAGCAATGAAATACAACCGTGTTTTACTTAAACTGAGCGGCGAGTCGCTCATGGGAGGCCAGCATTACGGCATCGATCCGCTGCGTCTGGCCGAATATGCATCTGAAATTAAAGCTGTGGCTGAAAAAAGTGTTCAAGTAGCCATTGTGATTGGTGGCGGGAATATTTTCCGTGGCCTGGCCGGTACTGCCAAAGGCATGGACCGTGTACAGGGCGATTACATGGGAATGCTGGCAACCCTCATCAACAGCATGGCGCTTCAGGCGGAACTTGAGAAACAAGGTGTAAAAACCTGTCTGCTCGGTGGCCTCGAAGTTAAGCCCATTGCAGCCCCCATGAGCCGTCGTGCTGCCACCGAATCGCTTGAAGATGGCCGTGTGGTCATCATCAGCGGAGGTACCGGAAATCCGTATTTTACTACCGATACGGCTTCTGCACTCAGGGGAGTTGAAATAAAGGCTGATGTGCTGCTCAAGGGAACCCGTGTGGATGGCGTGTACACTGCCGATCCGGAAAAAGATCCCACAGCGGTTAAATATTCCACCCTGAGCTTTAAGGAAGCCTATTCCAAAAGTCTTAAAATTATGGATCTTACAGCTTTTACGCTTTGTATGGAAAACGACCTGCCCATTTATGTATTTGATATGGACACTCCTGGAAACCTACTGAAGGTTGTAAGCGGGGAACCCATAGGTACACTGGTTTCAAATTCATGATATTGTGAATTTTATATCATTTCCGGAATAAATCAGACAGAAACAGGGGTTGAAAATTCCGGTGATTTGTCTTTCAAAACGGATATTTTACAGATTGGATTCACGCAAAGAGACCGTGATAATTAAAAATTATTAATTAAAAATTATTAATTCAAATGAAGCCCTCCATACCCAAAGGTACCCGCGACTTTGGCCCCGCCGAAATGAACCGCCGCAATTATATATTTGATACCATTCGCTCGGTATTCAAACTCTACGGTTATCAGCCCATCGAAACACCTTCGATGGAGAACCTCTCAACCCTGCTCGGGAAGTACGGCGAGGAAGGCGATAAGCTGCTTTTCCGCATCCTGAATTCGGGAGATTACCTCAAAGATGTTCCTGATCAGTTGTTGCAGCAGAAGGCTCCCAATGCCGTTTCACCGCATATTGCCGAAAAGGGACTGCGTTACGATCTCACCGTGCCTTTTGCGCGTTTTGTGGTTCAATACCGCAATGAGCTGGTTTTCCCTTTCCGCAGGTACCAGATTCAGCCGGTCTGGCGCGCCGACAGGCCCCAAAAGGGACGCTACCGCGAGTTTTACCAGTGTGATGTGGATGTGGTTGGAAGCGATTCGCTCCTGAATGAGGCCGAACTCATTCAAGTTATTGATGATGTATTCCAAAGGCTGGACTTAAAGGTCATCATCAAAATCAACAACCGTAAAGTGCTGGCAGGCATTGCGGAATTTATAGGTCATCCGGATAAAATTACCGATATCACTGTGGCCATCGATAAGCTGGATAAGATAGGAGGGGAGAAGGTTAACGAAGAACTGACCGAAAAAGGCATTCCGCCTGAAGCCGTTGAAAAGCTGCAACCGGTCATTCACCTGAGTGGTTCCACCGAAGAAAAGATTGCTGCTTTGCGCTCCGTATTGCAACATTCTGACATTGCCCAAAAAGGACTCGACGAGCTACAAACAGTGTTCGGTTATATTCATTCCATGGGTATTCAGGCAGTGGTTGAACTCGACCTCACCCTGGCCCGCGGCCTGAATTACTATACCGGAGCCATTTTTGAGGTAAAATCAGCTGAAGTAAGCATAGGCAGCATCTGCGGAGGTGGCCGCTACGACAATCTTACCGGCATTTTTGGCTTGCCGGATGTTTCCGGAGTAGGTGTATCCTTCGGTGCCGATCGTATTTACGATGTACTTGAGCAGTCAGGCGGATTTCCGGCTGATACAACGGTGGGTACAAGCGTGTTGTTTGTAAATTTTGGCCCTGCCGAAGAAAAATATTGTCTGCCTTTGCTCACAAAGCTCCGTGCTGCCGGCATCAGTGCCGAGATGTACCCCGAACAAGCCAAGATGAAGAAGCAGATGGGTTATGCTGATAGCCGCAAAATTCCTTATGTGGTGCTCGTGGGCGAAGAAGAAATGCAGTCAGGCATCCTTACCCTGAAAAACATGCTCGAAGGCAGTCAGAAAAAGGTGATTATTGATGAGTTGATTACTCAATTAAAAATTCATAATTAAAAATTCCCTCCCCGCACATGGCCTGATTTCACCGGAGTAATCACATAAAAAAAGTTAATTATTCGCACTTTTTTTTGATAAAGCTATTGAATGACAGCAAGTCTTCCTTTGTCATAAGTTTACCATGTCCGCCCACGACAATCTCAATGTTGGTCAATCGGGTCTCAATCCAGTTTAGTGCTTTTTCCCATCTTTCAACATCTGACTTATTGTTATCACTGATATTTGGTCTGCCATATGTTGAAAACAGGTCGCCAACCATTAGTATTTTCATTTCAGGAATATGAATCATAATATCACTTTCTGAATGTGCCTTTCCAAAATAGCATAAATTCAAGGTAATATCTCCCGAAACAATGTTCATTGTATCATCAAAGGTAACCGTTGGAGGTGTGAAAATATAACCGGGAGTTAAATCAGCATAAGCACTTTGGTACCTGCTCACTTGGCAAAAGTATTCTTCCCGGTCGATGGAGTTCGGATCCAAAGTGGCAAGTTTTTTTTCATAATCAGCAACTGTTTTTGATAAGCCCTCTTTTATTTTTTCCGTATTCTTCCAGTATGCGGTCATTTCGGGCAGGCAGTTTTTATGACCAACAATGTTGGCATCTGAAAAAACCCGGTTTCCACCGGTATGATCTGAATGGGCGTGGGTGTTGATCAGATAGGCAAAATCTTTTCTCTGGAATTTGTGTTCAATGATTTTCCGGTATTTGGCGGTCAGTGAAGTTGAAATACCTGCATCTATCACAACGATCCCTTTCGTGGTCGAAAGGGCGGTAACTGCGTCAGAAGCAAGGCTTACAACGATTGCCTTTGAATTCAGGGAATCTGTTTTGATGTATTTTTCATATTTTTCTTCAGTGTTGCCTGCATTGCAAAAAGAAAAAATGCACCATAACGAAAAACCAGTTACCCCGGTTGCCGTAATGTATTTCAGTTTTTTTATGAAATTGCTTTTCATCTTTGTTCCCGCTTATATTGAACTAAACCTCCGGTCGCAAGGTCGGCACCAGGCTGACAGCCTTCCTGAAAGAGGGATACAAATATAATGGCTTTTGGTATAAGGGATGCCAATCGATCAATTCAAATCCCATTGCAGGTGAAAAAATGTCAGGTTATGCAGATCGCAAAACAAGCACACCGTGGCTGGCCCACACTACTGCCTTATGGCAGGTATTCAGTGCAAACCCGGGGAGCCAGATGGCACTTCAGAAGGTTTAAACAAAAGTTGTTACGAGGTAAAGCCTTACACTACACCAAAATCGCCCCATAGCAGCCTACTCGATTGGCAGTAGGGCATTATTGTCCGATAGGTTTTAATCCGCTTTCTTTAATCCGTGATTCTAAGTATTTTTTAAACTCTTCATACGTCATATTCTGAGTTTCATTACTTATTTTATCACGTATATCACGCATCATTTTTACTGCGTCAAATGTTTTTTCTTTTTCAGTCTTCATAATGTATCAAATCTTTAGGACTACGAATTTCAATCATTGGGTATCCATATTTATAATTGACAGAATTGTACCCTTTAATCCTGTCTAAGTTAACAATATGCTTAAAGTTCCAACTTGCAAGAATGTCAACTCTGTTTATTGTAGCGAGTGCAATATGCCTACAATCCTCAAGACTAGTTTTACCAACTACTTTTTCGGAAATGTATTTGTCAGCAAGAATAATTGCTTCCTCTGTCAACTGAACTCGTTCGAATTTCTCTTGACTATATTTATAAAGCAAATCCTTTACGTATTGAGGAGCTCCTGTTAATTCTAATTCAAGCAGATTGGAAATTACAAAAATTACTTCATTGTTTTCTAATCGCTTAAATAGTTCTTGCGTCGCTTCAAAAAATTCCTCATCAAAGTAGCCACCAACAACAGAGGTATCAATATAAACCCGTAATTTCATAGTATCAAATTTTACAAATTTACAAAATAAATAGCATATGTCGCAAATGGCAGTTTTCATCCCGGGTGTGCCCTGTATGAGCAGCGCACATCCGTCGCAAGCTGTAGAAAAAGTCCAAAATTCAAGTTTATTTTTCACAAAGAAAACCACTCCGGCAACCTTTGACGAACGGGTAGACAAACTAAGATAAGTACACCATGGCTGGCCCGGATACTACCGTATGGCAAGTATTCAGGGCAAACTCAAGGAACTTGATGGTACTTTAGAACGTTTACGCAAAAGAGGTTATGAAGCAATGCCCAGGCACTACACAAAAATTGACACATCGTTGAACGAACTCGCGCCTGACCATCGGGCAGGGCTGTATACGAGAACCGACTGGATTGCCCAATCTGCAACTGTTTTTTTGATCTTCAATCGTAATGAAATCTGCATTTCGCAATTAGTATTTCATCGTCTTGCCCTTTATATATCAATCTATGTTCGCCATCAATTCTGCGAGACCAAAAGCCTTTATACTTGTGCTTCAATGGCTCAGGTTTTCCTATGCCCGAAAAAGGAGTTCGTGAAATGTCTTTTAACAAATCATTTATTTTCGATAAAATTTTCTTGTCAGTCTTTTGCCAATACAAATAATCCTCCCAGGACTCATCTACAAATATGTGTCTCATGGCTCTAAAAGGACTTTCTGAAAGGATGAACCTGTTTTGAGTTTTTCAATAGCCGAATCTAATCGTTTTTCATTTGTCTTGGATGACAACTCATGATAAGTTGCATTAAGAGAATTATACTCGTCTAATGACATTATGACCACGCCACTGTCTTTGCCTCTGTTAATTATCAAAGTTTCAAAGTTTTCAGTCACACGGTCAAGATAATGCTTTATATCTTTTCTAAAATCGGAAATGGTTGTTGTTAACATGGCATTGTTTATTTTGTACATAATGGAGTACAAATATAAGTACAAATGTTTGAATATTGCAATTACTGTAGGATTTTTCTTAAAATAGTTGCCAACGGCATAAGCTGAAGAAAAAGTTCAAAAACACTAATTCAGAACGTTTACGCAAAAGAGGTTATGAAGCAATGCCCGAACACTACACCAAAATTGCCCCAAATCTTAATGAATTCCTGCCTGACCATCGGGCAGGGCTGTATACGAGAACCGCCTGGTTTACCCTGAGCAAGAGGTCCCTGAGCTTGCCGAAGGGCCGAATGCTTGCCTGACCAATTGGGCAGGGTACACTGGTTCTTCGGCAGGCTCAGCAGAACTGTGAGACCTGCCTGAACAGCCGAACAGCAGGCAGGGGACACCCCATCAGCTATTGCTGATGGGGTGTCCTACTTCATTGTCACCAGTAAATCATTCTTTTTCAAGCTGTTCAATCTCTTTAATTTGAATATTAAGTTTATTAAATTGCGCAAACAACGAATATTTAAACGTATAATATATAGATGAAGCCATTACTAAAATTATCAATAAAAACGGCAATAAAGAATCCTTTGAAAAGAATGGAATTTGTCCTATCAGGAAAACTCCAATTATTCCGAAGGGCATCAAAATATAACTAAGTTTTGTTATTTTGAATTTGTACTTTTCTAATTCATTAATATCTTTTTTTATTGTAGTTATTGCATTTGATAAATCTATCTTGTCAATTTGTAAATAATACTTAATAGCCCAAAAGTAAAAAATAGCCTGCACAGCACTAAACAAAAAAAGTCCAATAAAAAATTCAATTGTTGCCCGATAATGAACATGAGGTACTAATATCAATAAAATCAAAACAATAGGCAAAATTAAATTAGACCCTGCTTTAATTTTCATCCAATTCAATCTTTTCTCAGGTTTTGATATTAACATCCTTCTTAATATCTCTTTATTAATATCCATGGTTTTAGATATGTTTTTATCATATTGTTGCCATATGTTTTGTAATTCAATGAGTTCCATGATTTTAAATTTTTGTAGTTGCTAAATTTTTTATATATTCTTTTATCCGGCTAATCCTTGTGCCTACATTTGTCTTGGAAATACCCGTTATTTCAGATATTTCATCATGCGAATTGCCGTCGAGATAGAGTAAAATTATGGCTTTATTGATTTCATTTAACTTATTAATACATTGATATAAAACTTCAATGTCTGACGATTTATCTTGTTCAATTAGCCACGGGAAAGTGTCATCTTTCTTGAAATCATTTAAGGATAAGAACAATGAATCTTTCTTTTTTTTCCTTTTGTAGTTCATAGAAGTATTCAATGCTACCCGATAAATCCAGGTGGAAATTTTTGAATTACCATTGAAAGTTTTAAATGATTTCCATAGTTCAAGAGCGATATCATTAATTAAGTCTTCTCTATCTTGAGCGACAGATGTATAACCTCTTGAAATCTTAATAATTATCCCGATATTTTGCTCGAAAATATCAAGAAAGTCTTCTTTCTGTTTAGTGTCTTTCATTTGTCATATCGTTACTTTTTGGTTTATAAATCAATTATTTAATCATTATATCCAATTAGTAACAGATCATGCCTAAAAATCACAAGGACATGCATTTTTTTTATTCTGACTAAGGTATTCAAAAAACGCTGGTTATTAGGAGTTTGAAATTTAAAGTTCATGTGAGGCCCGTGCAAATTTATCAATTTGTTTCTGTATGCTCTTCATAAATCCGGTTTTAAAATCGACAATGCCTCCTAACTGAATGAACTCCTGACTTTACCGCCGAACGGCTGGCATGGGTTTTTTCAATCAGTTATTGCTGAAGTGGCAGCCTGACCGATTAGCTGCCGGCATTATTCTCTATGATCCCAATCGTTTTTATTGCAAATGCTCTAATGTCTTGAGCTACTTGTATTGAAATTTCTAATTCTTCTTTTGTCAAAAAAATGGATTTGTCCGGATAACGAATCTGAACACTGAATTCATTTAATAAAATTGCATTATCGTATGTTTGTTCATCAATATCAATCTGGCGAGATAATAAATCTAAGAGATAAACCAAATTATGAGTCCTTTGAAAATCAATATCATAGAAAACTAAAATTGCTTTTAGATATTTTTCGACAGCTTGTTGGCAATGGAAAGCAATTGTATCAAAGTATTTTGGAATATGCAGAAAAATCAATTTTGCTGAACCTAAATCATGGTCTGCTTTGTCGATCCATTCGCCTATAAACTCATCTTTAGCGCTCATATAAAACCTTTGATGTTTTTATTGCTGAACTTATAAATGAATATTTATTATGTTGCTCTTGTTCAAATTCTTTTTGAGTATAAACCAGAATATCAATAGGTATCATAGAACCCCGAAGTAATTTTTGAATATCAAAACTTCGTTTATGTCTTGGTAAATCAGTATCTTTAATTATCAATAAATCAATATCGCTATCATGGTCAGGATTACCAGCTGCATACGAACCAAATAAAATAATCTTGTCAGGATTAAAACCAAAAGCAATCCTGTTAACTACATCGTTTATTTTATTAATATCAATCATTTTATATCAAAATTAAGTGCAAGTTACAACTTTTTTTATTTAATCAATCTGTCTTGTTTTTTTTGTTTCTGACTAACGTTTTCAAAAAACGCTGGTTATTAGGTGTTTGAAATTTTAAGTTCTTGTGTGGTCAGTGCAAATTTATCAATTTGTTTCTGTATGCTCTTCACAATTCTGGTTTTTTTAATCCGCAACACCCTTTCTCCTTTTAATATTTTTTCAATAGCCGTTCATTCCTCAGCATAAAAATGATTTTAATTGAACGTTCTTTGTAAAACGGCTTCTGCTTCTTGTCTGTTCACTATATCAATGTTTTAAAGGTCATAAATTCTGAACTTTTTGCATGAAATGACAAAGCTCTTACACCAAAATTGCCCCTTAACTGAATGAACCCCAGTCTGAACCCCCGAACGGCTTGCAGGGCTTCTCCCCATCAGTAATTGCTGATGGGGCAGCTTACCCGATTATGCTTTCGGCATTTTTAATACATTATGCCTGATTCTCTTTTTCGGGATTGTTGGAGTAACCATTGACTTGTTTTGAAGTTTTCTGGTCCGGATGAATTCACTTATCTCGATTCTTTCTTTGTCGGTCAAAGGAGGACTTTGTATTACAAAATCAACACCTTCTGGTTCTTTTATTAAGCCCATTGTTTTTATGTTTTAAAATATTTTTCGACTAAAATTCTTGCTGCCTGCGTGTACAAAAATCCTGGCAATTATTCGGTTTTGTTTTGTCTGTTTGCTGTGTTTCATACATTTTTTATACAAGGTGTGTGTGTGCCCTGCATGAGCAGCGTACACCCGTCGTAAGTTGTAGAAAAAGTTCAAAAATACAAGTTTTTTCACAAATAAAACCA
>CAZKCK010000053.1:0-14514 GCA_964550695.1 uncultured Bacteroidales bacterium
GGTTGTGCCGGTGCTTTTGATCAGCGTTACCGGAAGGTTACACAGGCTTTTGCCAAAATTCTTTTGCACCTGAATGTTGATTTTGGCTGTCTGGGAGCTGAAGAAACCTGTACCGGCGATCCGGCCCGCAGGGCCGGCAACGAAATGCTTTACCAGATGCAGGCCATGCAGGTGATTGAGACACTTAAAATGTATGATGTCAAAAAGATAATCACCATCTGCCCGCACTGCTACAATATTTTCAAAAATGAATATCCTGATCTGGGCGGGGTGTATGAAGTAATACATCATACACAGTTTCTGGCCGATATGCTTGCTGAGGGCCGTCTGAATGTGAACTCTGAACTGTTCGCTGACAAACGTATTACGTATCATGATCCGTGTTATCTGGGCCGCGGCAATGGTGAGTATGATGCACCGCGTGAGGTACTTGAAGCCATACCCTCGCATAAGATTGAAATGAAACGCAGCAAAAGTTTTGGTCTTTGCTGTGGTGCCGGTGGTGCACAGATGTTTAAGGAGGCCGAAAAAGGAGAAAGGGAAGTGTTTATAGAGCGAACCGAAGAAGTGCTTGAAACCGGAGCCGGAATAGTTGCAACGGCTTGTCCGTTTTGTATGACCATGCTCACCGATGGCATCAAATACAAGGAAAAAGAGGAGGAAGTGAAGAATTATGATATTGCTGAACTGGTGGCCATGGCATTAGGGTTATAAACCGTGGCAATCAAGTTCCCGTCAGTTATACAATGATGCCAGCAACTCTGCTTCTTTTATTTTATCTTCTGGAACCGGGAACTCATACACATTGGAACTCAACCGTGTAATGCGTGAATCAGGTACGATAATAAACAGGTAGTGAAAATTGTTTTTTACGATCACTCTGGCGCTTGAAACATGCCTGTGGTCGTCGTTTAGAATAGTCTTGCTGCCGTTGAAAATGATACAGTTTGCAGTAAAAGTAAACTGTCCGGCATCTGATTCATTTGCAAATCCATACCTGTTATATGCTGATTTTTTTAAAAATGAAAAGACGAACGCACCGGTTAAAACAGCGCCGATGATACCGGCTTCAAGCATTGTAACAAGTGGACGGCTATAAAACACCAGCATTAGAAATCCCCCCACACCGATTCCAAAAAAGAATGATTCGAACAAAGCCTGACGGTTGATGGCTTTGGGTGTACATTTCCGTTCCCTGAACGCATCCCATTCGCGGCCTTTTACTTCCCAGCGGGTAATAACGGCATTGTTGGCAAACGCAATTTGCTCGTCTTCGGTAAAGCCCTCAATTTCTTCGGGTGTAAAGTCTTTTGCTTCGGCTTTTGAAAAATCCAATGGTTTAATCCTGACCGGCGCATTGGCAAGTTTTCTTTTATTCACCAGATAGCGTTTTATCCGCATAAAGCCATTGATAATCATGAGGATTCCCGGAATAGTGAAAAGGATAAATATGATCAGATTTACAAACAGATCATCTTCTGATGCAATTATTGTAACAGTGAGGTAAGTCCATGCAATTCCTGCAAGTACATACAATACTCCATAAATAAGTTTTTTCATAGGCAGGTTCGCTGCTTGGCAGCAATAAAATTTGCCGTAAATTTATTCTTTTCCGGTAAAATAAAAAAAAAGCTGCCCGCAATGGACAGCCTTTTTCAAGGTATTTTAATCAGGATTTATCTCAGATGGATGGTTTTTGTTTCGCCGTTAATAGTAACGGTGGCAAGGTCATCACAATCGCCATTGCCGTAATCCAGTACTTTCAGGGGTTTTTCGGTACGTTGAATCTCAACGGTACCGCTTGAAATCCAGCGACAATTTAAATGTTTCTCCAGGGGTTTGGTGATGGTTGATGTATGGGTCAGACCTTCTTCGTTGGTTACGGTGGAGGTTCCGGTGATTAAATATACGTCATCCCTTTTACGGTGTGGTGTTTCAGAACCTTCGGTCCACTCCCGAACACGGTCAGCAACGCGGGTTATTGTTCCGGCATTGTTTGCCTTTATTACCTGACCATCCACATGTATGGTCCAGGTCATAATTCCGTTGTTGTTTAAGCCGTTGTTGGTAACGGTTCTGGTTCCAAGAAGCTGATTGTCGTTCACAAAATAATTATCGAACGTATGTGTTATTACAGTTCCTGCAACACGGTACCGGCCTGTAAAGGTTGAAATAATCTTGCCTCTTCTGTATTTGCCATCGGCACAAAGGCAGTTTGTTAAACCGAAATCAACAGTCACTGTATGCGGAAATCCAACTGTATCGATGGTTTTGGTTGCACAAGGGCCCATAAAAATGGTGTCATCTTCCGTCGATTTCAGACCGGCGTTCATGGCTTCATCCACAATATCCTGAACATCGCTGAACATATTGTCTGACATAGCTTCATCCGAAGCCAGATTGACGTCTTTGGTGTTATCTGCCTTTTCATCCTTTGCACATGAACTGAACAGGAATACTGCCAGAAGAACGCTTAAAAAAATTGCTGAAATTTGTCTGGTTTTCATTGGTTTGCTATTGATTAATTATAAGCTATTTATTGAATTAAGGCCGGGTTTTAAAGGCCCGGCCCTGATTTTTATGTTTTACAGGAAGAAATATAAGGTGCCGGATTGATTGTTTTTCTGCCAGTCGAGGCGGTATTTTGTCGGGCAGTCGCCGTTGGTGATCAATTGGTTGTTATCATCGTATCCATAGGTTATGGTTGCGCTTTTTGATGCCGAGGGGATTTCATAAACCTGTATTCCTGAGCAGGGTACCCATCCGCAGGTAGTCTTAAATATGATGCTCTGGTTCACCTGTGTATAGAATTGTTCTCCGGCTCTGTTGATTCCCCAGGTGGTAAGGTTGGTATATGTGCCTGAGGTTCCGAAGCCATCCACAGCCATGAACAGACTGTCGGGTGTGCCGGTAAAGGTTTTCTGGCGGGCAACATTCCAGGTACGTGTGGTGTTGTCGTCAAAAGTGGCTTGCATTACACCGGCTGATTGATGAACAATGGTTGTATATCCGTTTCCCAGCAGTCCGATGTGACCGCCGCTCACGTTCGTCTGGATTTTGTATCCGTTTAAGGTCAGCGATTTGCCTGTAGAAACCTTTGTGACATGATAATCAATGAAGATGATTTTTACGCTGGCACCCGGCTCTACCCAATGTGTTCCAACTGCCTTTTTGATAATGGTGTTTCCGGTACGCAGGCGTTTGCCATTGCAACTTAAGCCATTGTAGGTTACATACATTGAAATGGTGTCGTTGGCTGTAACAACTGAATCCAGGGTGGCATTGCATGGGATTGCTTCGGTTGATTTCAGGTTTCCGCCGGTTGCAATCAGGCTGTTGAGTTCATTTTCAGCATCATCAGAACTGGCTGTAATGTTATCGTCATCTTTTGACAATTGTTCCAATGAATTTGTGTTTACAGGTTCTTCTGTATTGTCTTTGTTACATCCGGTAAGTGTAATTCCGGCATAAAGCATGAGGCCTAAGGCGATCTTTTTTAATAGTGAGGTTTTCATGGTATTAAATTTTTAGAATGAATAGTAGTCTTTTAAATGAAGCCTGTATTGTGGCTTCTGAATGTATTACACACCATGCCGGGTTTACCCTGATGCTGAAATCAAAAAAAATAAATTAATTTCAGGTTATGCCTCAAACCATGGTGGGTGTATGCTTCAGTCATGACGTAAATGATTCATATTAAGGAACTACAACAAACTGCGTGGAAGTTACAAAGCAGGCTCCAAAAAATCCGACGGCTCCCTGACTTAGATTGGTAGGTACATTGCCGGGAGCTGTATCAAAGTATCCGCCTTTCCAGGTGGTTTCAAGCAGCAGTCCTCTGATAAATTCAGCGTGGGCGGCAGTCAGTGAATATCTTTTTTCGGTAATTATCGTGCCGGCCGGAAATTCAATGGTTTCTGATTCCGGTGCCAGAATCCGGGTTACATCCAGACTTGGCAGCGAATAATACAGCATACGTGCAGTAGTGGTACCCTCAGGCGCATTTTCGTACCCGCTTACACCTGACCAGTCAAGCAACAGTTCGTACATGGCAGGCCGTTTGGCATTGTATGGATTTGCAACCCACGTAATCTGGTACAAACCATTGCTTTTTTGTTTAAATCGGGCTTTTACTACAGGAAGTCCGACAACCATACTGGCTTTGGCGGTATACACTTTCCCGTTGTATGAAATCAGCAGGTTGTACACCTTGGGTAGCGTGGCTTTAAACCCAGGATAAGTATGATAAGTGCCCGGATTTAGTGAATCTTCCTGAAGAACCCAGGTGGAGTCGCTTGTACTGATCCTGACAGCGGCACCGGTGACAGGTTCAGCCGGTTGATTGACATTGCCGGTTAAATGCGTGATTCTGACCGATTGTCTGCTCCGGATATTTGTAAGCGTTGCATCCACGGCAATGTTGGCCGATTCAACCGACTGTGGCTGAATATCCGTCTTTTCTTCACAAGCCACGGCAACAAATGCAAGCAGGAGAAATAAAAACAAGGTGTTTTTCATCAGAACCTGAAGATATAATTGAGTGAAGGAATAATTCCGGCTACCGACAATGAAGTAGGGATGATTTCATAGCCACCTTCCAGATCTGAGGGTACAACAAAATCACCATTATCGTTCATAATCTTATTGTAGTTGAGGCTGAACGGGTTTTTCCGACCATAGGCATTGTAGAATGAAAGCATCACACTGTGTTTAAAACGTGTTGAATTCGGATTCAATTTACACGTTATTGCCAGATCCAGGCGATGGTAATCAGGCAATCGTGAATTGTTCTTATCCCCATACACAGGAACGGTATATCCGTTGTAAGTGTAGAATCCGGTAGGAGTGGTAATGGCTCCGCCGCTTACAAATATCCATGAGGCCGCAAAAACCCAGTATTTCCGGGTGGAATATGACAGATTCATGCATAAATCATGAGGCCGGTCATAATAAGCCGGAAAAGTTTTGTTATTGTTTACTTCATCAATCCTGCGTTTAGCACGTGTGTATGTATAACCTATCCAACCCGTGAACCGCCCTGTTGTTTTGCGCAGCATCAGTTCAAGCCCGTATGACCAGGCTTTGCCGAAACGCAGTTCACCTTCAAGGTACGGATTGTAGAGCATATCAGGATGGTCTTCGAAATCAATCTGGTTGTAGAAGTGTTTATAAAATGCTTCTGCTGAAAAAATAAGGTTGCCCTTTAAAAACCGGTGAAAATATCCGGTTGCAAACTGATCGGCATGCTGAGGTTTGATATTCGGCCCCGCTGGTGCCCAGACTTCCATAGAAGTAAACGGGCTTACAGAATTTGTGAGTACCTGAAGGTACTGGGTTGTACGTGAGTAGGATGCCTTTATTTCAGCGTTTTTTCCGGCTGCATATCTGATGTTTAGCCTGGGTTCAGGACTGAACTGCGTATAAAACGTTGTTCCATCTGAAAACGCATCGGAGCCGATAACCTGATGATTGGCGTCATAATAATAAACTGTGGCCGGACCCTTATTTTGCCAGGCACTCAACCTGATGCCATATCTGAATGAAAATCGTTTGCTTACAATTTGTTCATTCCCTATATACAAGGCCAGGCTTCTTGAATAATAGTCAGGAACCACAGGAGCATTCAGCAGAACAGCCGGATCTTCAAAATGAACATTCCCGGGATTGGAGTACATGCGTGAGAGTTCAAAGCCGGCCCGGAAAGTATTACGCGTATTCAGGTACCATGTAAAATCTGATTTGATTGCTGCCGTGGAAATGGCAGAATTCCAGTAATCGTTCAGCGTTTTGTCGATGAAAAGGTAATAGTTGTATTTGCTGAGATAAAACGTGGTATTTGAAAACAGTTTGTGATTAAACACATGATTCCAGCGGATTGAACCGAGCATATTGTCCCAACTGATACCAAAAGTACGGTAGGCTGATGCCGAAACACGCGTAAAATCATCCTTTCCGCCATACAGGGTCAGGTAGAGCCGGTTGTTATCGTTTATGGTAAAGTTGAGCTTTGCATTCAGGTCGAAAAAATTCAGATCAAAGGCTTTGGTAGTGTTGTTGCTATTGCTGAGCCAGTTCAGGTTCGATTTGCGGGCTGATACAAAAAAGGAACTCACATCCTTTATTACCGGTCCCTCAATGGTCAGACTAGAGACATAAGGACCAAGATTACCCGAAAATCCGAATTGTTTCATGTTTCCGTCCTTTGTTTTTACATCAATCACCGAAGAAAGTCTTCCACCGTATTTTGCCGGAAAATCGCCTTTAAACGCTTCCACTTCCTTGATGGCATCGGGCGCAAAAGCGGTAAAGAACCCGAATAAATGACTGGGATTGTAAACGGGTGCTTCATCAATTATCAGATAATTCTGGTCAGAGGCGCCACCACGCACATAAAACAACGACGATCCGTCACCGAAAGAATTGATCCCGGGCACGGCATCCAGCGATTTTACCACATCCAGATCGCCGGCAAATCCCGGCATCTGATCGAGTGTCATGGGTGAAAGTTTCATGCCGCTAACCTGTTCACGCGCCTGGGTATTCTGCTCGTCATTGTCAACAATTTCAACCTCATCCATGGTCAGCTTTACCGGATCAAGATCAATTTTCAGCATCAGGCTACCTGAAAGGTTAATCTGCTGAACGATGGGTTCATACCCGATAAATGATCCTGTTAAAGTATATTTTCCGGCAGGAATTGAAAGTGAAAAAAAGCCGTATGCATTGCTCACAGCCCCATAATTTGTGCCTTTCGCATAAATACTTGCACCAATCAGGCACTCACCGGTTCTGAGGTCTTTGATATATCCGCTGATGGTATAATTGGTCTGATTGGCCGAAGACCCCGCATCCTCATTGGTTTTTTGTTTTTTCAGAACCACATGATCTTCAACCAGTATAAAGGTGATATCCCATTTTGAGAGGAGGTCGGTAAGTATTTGTCTTACAGGTTTTGATTCAACATCCAGATTCACACGCTCATCAACCGGTACTACCTGCGAACTGTAGGATAGTTTTATTCCGGACGAAGATTCAATTTTATCAAGGACTTCTGAAAGTGGTTTGTTTTTAATATGCAGGCTTATTTTTGTATCAAGATTCTGGGTGAAAGCTGTAACAGAAATTAGCAAGGCCAGAACGCAAAATGCCGGTCTCAGTGCCGGCATCACAGATGATAAAAATGTTTTTTTACCTCTTATCTGCATCCATTTCCGTTTATCTGAATTTCATTTCCTTTTTGAACGAATTTTATGCCAAGTGTGGCTTCCAAAACATTCAGTACGGCATCAAGCGACTGATTGTCAAAAGTAGCATTAATTCTGCAATTGGCCACCATTGAATTTGAAATTACGATATTGCAGTGATAAACTTTGTTGATCAGGCTGACGGCATCGGCAAGGGCCATATCATCCATCACCAGCCGGTGTGTTTTCCACGCCAGAAAGTTCGGATCTTCATTGCGTTTTTTGGTAATCGTTGCATGTTCGCCTTCAATTTCAATTTTTTCGCCCGGCTCAAGAATCACAAATTCATTGGGTTTATCTTTATAATATACAGCTACACGGCCACGGGTCAGGATCACTTCCAAACGGCTCGACAGATCGTGTGCATTCACATAAAAGGCTGTTCCCAGTACTTTTATCCTGACATCACCTGCTGAAATAATAAATGGTTTTTCAACATTGCGGGCAACTTCAAACCATGCTTCACCTTTAAGGTTAACATTGCGTTCAGCTTTATTAAATTTCTCATAATCAAGCGTAGAACCTGTATTGAGTGTAACGGAGGTGCCATCCGGCAGGGTTTGTTCAAGAATCACATCAGTGGAGGCTATAGTGCCTGCAGAAGGCTGATTGATGATGCGGTAAAGCACAAAGGAGGAAACCGCCACAATAAGCAAAACGGCTGCAATGCGTGTAAAACGGTTAAAGTATGGCAGGCTGAAACCCCTTCTCTTTACAGAATCGAATCTGACTGATTTGGTGGTTGATGCAGAAATGTTTTTTTGTTTAAAAGCGTCCCACTCAGCATCAACATTAAGCGTTGTTGTGATACTATCGGCCTGCAGAGTCTGCCAGGTTTTTCTGAAGGCATCAAATTCGTGCTGATTACCGGGATCAGACTTCACCCAATTAGCCAGAATGAAGTCCTCTTCAGGAGTGGTTTCTCCTGAAAAGTACCTGGTTAACAGGTTATTGTAATATGTAAGATTGTCTTCCACGGTATTTTACTTATCATTTATACACTTCAGTTTGTATTTACCCTGACCTGAAACAGAGAAATCTATAACAAATATTGCAAATTGATTATATGGAGCGATTTCATAAGGTTTCATAACTGATTGGAATTAAATACATCAGTAAAAAGCAGGAGCAGACACAAATATTCGCCCAGATGCACCCGCATATGCTGAAGTGCCTTGCTCATCTGGGTTTCAACAGTTTTTACCGAGATTCCGAGTTTGTCGGCAATTTGTTGATATTTGAGGTTTTCATGACGGCTCAGTAAAAAAATCTCCCTGCATTTCTCAGGCAGGAGTTCGATGGCAGATTTTATTTTTCGGGTTATTTCAGCTTCAATTAAATGATCTGAGACCTGATATTCATAATTTTCACCAAGTTCTTCAAATTCCAGTAAATCGCGATTGAATTTCTTGTTATTCCGCAAATGATTGATGCTCCGGTTATACACTGAGGTTGTCAGGTAAGATTTCACGGGTTTGTCGAGGTCGATAGAATCTCTTTTATTCCAAAGGTTTACAAAAGATTCATGTACAATATCGCGGGCTGCGTCCATATCTTTAACATACTTAACCGCCAGCAGGCATAAAGCAGGAAAATGATTTTTAAAGAGCTCGCGAAAGGCAGCTTCATCCAGTTTCCGGTTAATATGTAAGTTTGGATTGCTCAAGAATGCCAGATACTTATTGACTTTTTAACTTGTATTATTTTGAACAGTTCAAATATAGAAATATTTTTTTACCTGATTGCGAATTTACGGATGCTTGTCCTGAATCAACGGATAATAAAAAAACCTGCGACACATCCCGTGGCACAGGTTTTATCTAACAAACACTACACTAACCAAAATCCGGTATAAGGTTCCGGCTTACCATCACTTAATGAATAAATTATTTAGAACAATATTATTCAGATACTTCTATAATAGTTTTTTAATGAACAGGTTCAGGATGATCGCCTTCCGGTTTTTCTCCGTCAGTACGCGGACGCTGAGGCTTTTTGCCTTTTAATTCCTTAAACTTTGCATTTTGCTCAGGAGTCAGGATTTTTTTGATTTTCTCATCTCGTTTTTCTGATAATTCTTTGAATTTTGCCCTGTCGTTTGACTCGTAACTTTTTGCCATCTCAGTATAAAAATCTTTATAAATAACAGTTAAAGAGTCCTGAGCTGGTTTTTCAAGTTTTAATTCCTGTGTCATCCGATCAACGGCACGTTTTGTCATTGCATCAGGGTCAGGTTTCTGCGGACGCTGCGCCAGTACAACCCCACTTGCCAGCATGAGCAGAAAAAATAATAAAGCGCTACTTTGTTTCATAATACTTAAGGTTTTTTGCATGAATAAGATTATTTATGATAGCTTCGAGACATTAAAACGTAAGTGGTTTAACGTAAATTATATCCTTAACACAATTTAACTTCCGTACAACTGTCTGAATTATTCCTTTGGATTTTAATCAGCTTTTTGCAAACCCCATGGTGGATTATAGTTTTATGTAATCTATTGTAAAATAGTTGATAAAGATATTTTTCCGGTTTGTTGTAATACAAAAACCGGCCTTCCATTTTATTGGAACGGCCGGTATAAAATTTTAAGGAAACTGATTTATTTGAGAGGTTTTCCAGCTTTTGAGGCAGCTTTTTTCTGCTTTTCAGTTAATTGTTTTTCCTTAGCTTCTTTCATTTGTTTTTCCACCAAGACCTGATACCTTTTAAACTGTTCAGCGTTTAGTATTTTTTTAACGCTTTCGTCTCGTTTTTTAAGGTTTTCCTTAAGCTTTTCCTGAACCACAACTTGTTTAATCCGCTGTCTTTCAACAAAAAATTTTGTAAAGATTTTTTTAAGTGAATCGGAAGAAGCTTTTGAAAGTTTTAACTCCTTATTGAGTTTTTCTACAGTTTTTTCTGCCTGTTTAGCAAATTGGGGAGCCTTACCGGCTTTGTCCTGTTTGATGGGCTTTTGGGCAAGCAAAAAACTTGTCAAAAGGAATAAGAATCCTGATAAAAATAATAACTTTTTCATTTTTTTTTAATTTTTAGATGATAGTATAAAGTTGGAATATAGTGTTTTATTGTGGAATCCGGTTGATTTATTTTTCTAAAAGGTTATCAAGTAAAAAGTTTGTCATTTTTGTATAAAGGTGTAATGTGGTATTTCGACCGGTATAAATGCCATGATTGCTGTTTGGATAGTACATGGTTTCAAATTGCTTGTTGGCACTCACCAATGCCTTTACCATTTCTGTACTGTTCTGAAAATGAACATTGTCATCAGCAGTGCCATGTATTAACAAGAATTTGCCCTTCAGTTTTGAAACATGGTTAATCGGAGAGTTATCATCATACCCTGAGGGATTGTCTTTTGGGAGTGCCATATAACGTTCGGTGTAAATATTATCATAATAACGCCAGTTGGTTACCGGTGCCACTGCAATTCCAACACTATAATAATCTGCTCCTTTGGTCATGCATAAGCCTGACATATAGCCTCCGTAACTCCAGCCGAAAATCCCGATTTTTTTAGGGTCTGCCATTCCTTTGTTTATCAGGTATTTTGCAAGTTCAATCTGGTCTTCTGTTTCGTATTTGCCCAATTCTTTGTAAGTCATTTTTCTGAATTCCTCACCCCTGAAACCGGTCCCACGGTTATCAACTGAAACAACCAGAATGCCTTTCTGGGCCAGCATCTGATACCATATTTCACCACGGCCCCATGAATTAAGTACTGTTTGTGAACCCGGTCCGCCGTACAGGTATACAAGAACCGGGTATTTTTTTTCAGGATCAAAATTATCGGGTTTAATCATCCATCCATTCAGCGTAATGCCCTGTGAAGTTGTAAACTGGAAAAGTTCACGGTCAGTAAGTCCGTATTCTTTGGCTTTGCCGGCAAAGGAGGCATTGTCTTCAAGTATATGAAGTTCTTTGCCTTTGGCATCGCAAATACTGTACACAGGAGGAGTTGTGATATCAGACCATGTCTTGACAAAATACTTATATCCGCTGCTGAAAGCGGCATTGTTTGTTCCTGTGCGGCCTGCTATAACCTTCATTCTGTTTTTTGTGTCAATCGTACAGATTTCACGGTTTACTGGAGAGCTATAAGCTGCTTCAAAATAAATCAGTTTTGCAACCGCATCAAAACCAATAATGTGGTCAACTTCCCATTGACCGGAAGTCAATTGCTTACCGGTAGTGCCATCGGTGTTATTCAAATAAATGTGGTTGTAGCCATCTCTCTGACTGGTAAGCAGGAACTGTTTGCCATCGGGTAAAAACTGCCAGTCGTCGGTAATTTCAATATAGGCCTTGTTCACTTCGGTGTAAACAATACTGTTTTTGCCTGTTACGGCGTCGTTCACAAGTATTTCCAATTTGTTTTGCAGACGGTTCATGCGCATAATTGCCAATTTGTCCTTTAAACCCGTCCATTTAATCCGCGGAATGTACTGGTCAGTTTCTGCACCGATATCCATGGTTGTAATACTGCCGTCAGCCAGGTTATACATCAGAATACTTACAATAGAATTGTCTTCGCCGGCTTTTGGATATTTGTATTTGGACTGGTCAGGATATAAATCTTCATACATCGTGAGTGAATACTCTTTCACCTTGCTTTCGTCCATCCTGTAAAACGCAATTTTGCTTCCATCGGGTGACCAATAGAAAGCTTTGGTAAAACTGAATTCTTCTTCATACACCCAATCGGTTGTGCCATTGATAATGCTCCGGTCAAGTCCGTCAGTGGTTACCTGTGTTTCCTTTTCGGTATTCAGGTCTTTTACAAAGAGATTGTTATCCCTTACAAAAGCAACCTTTGTGGCATCGGGCGAAAACTCTGCAAGACGCTGTTTTCCACCGGTTGACAACTGTGTTAATTTACGTTTTGAGATATCAAATACATAATAATCCGATTTTACCGAGTGTCTGTAAATAGCCTCAGAGCCGGTGGCAATCAATATTTTTGATTCATCCCCACTGAATTCAAATTCATCCAGGCTCAGGGTGTCGCCCTTTGATGTGATCAACTGATTGGTTGTGATCAGATAACCAGACTTTGAATTGGTTTTGTAATTGTATGTAAACAGCGTATCTTTTTCGAGTTTATAGAACTGTTCCGGGTTTTTGGAAGGTATGATCCCGTAAACACCTTTGGTGCGTAACGTCCTGTTTTTAAAAAGTAAATCGAGCGTAAGTTCTTTTGTAATTTGCTGTGCATCCAACACATTGCCAATTGACACAAAAAAGATTGCCAGAAAGATCGTCAGAAGTTTTTTCATGATGAATCAGTTTATTAACTTTGGCCAAAGATACCGGAAATATTTTCACGTAAAATAGACTTTTGCAACATTTTTTTAACCTTATAAATATGAAAAAGATTAGCCTGATTTTTTTATTTAGTTTGTTTTCAGCTGTATTGTATTCTCAGCAAATTCCGAATGCCGGATTTGAAAACTGGACAAGTTTCGGGAATTATTCAAACCCTGATCAATGGGATACGCCAAATGAAGAAACATCTGCCATTCCGTTTGTAGGGGAAGCTGTGGTTTTTATGGAATCATCAGCTCAATCAGGTAGTTATGCATGCAGGATGGAGGTAAAGGATATTCCGCTTATCGGGGTTGTGCCGGGTATGGCCACACTCGGAAATCTGTTTGTTGATCTTACAACGCTTTCAGGCGAAATAACAGGTGGCGTTCCCTTTACAGGTAATCCTTACTACCTCAGGGGATTTTATAAGTTTGAACCTCATGGTACGGATTCATGTTTTGTAGGACTGATATTTTATAAAAACACCAATGGTGTGGCTGATACAATCGCAGCAGGTTTCTTTTCAGCAAAAGTAGCCCAGACTACCTGGGCGCCCTTTGAAGCCATTATCACCTGGGATACCCTGATTGCGCCCGATACCATGAACATCCTTTGCATGTCAAGCCTTAGTGAAACCTCAACACCGGGTACCAAATTATGGGTTGATAATCTGAGTTTTGATTATGCAGTACCGGTACCACATTTTGCAACAGGTAAAAACCTGAATGCCTTCTTGAGCAACCATAATCAAATTACTGTGAAGTATGATCTGGAATCAAATCAACATATTGAACTTGAATTGATTGATGTAAGTGGAAGGAGTGTGTGGCAATTTGCTGATTATGCCATGGGCGGTGAAACCCGTTCGTATGTGGTACCAAACCTCGGCAAAGGGATGTATATATTGAAAGTTCAGGCTGGCAATGACAGCTATATCAGAAAATTTCTGGCCAACTAGATTCTTATATTGGAAAACAATATTTTAAAAGCTGCACAAGCCATAAAGGGCTCAGCCTATACAATTGCTTTCACAGGAGCTGGTATTTCAGTTGAAAGCGGGATACCGCCTTTCAGGGGTCCGGAAGGGTTGTGGAATAAATACAATCCTGAGATCCTTGAACTGGATTATTTTTACAGGCATCCTGAGAAATCATGGCCTGTGATTAAGGAAATATTTTATGATTTCTTTGGTACTGCAAGCCCAAATCCTGCACATAAAGCCCTTGCGGAACTTGAACACAGGGGTTTGTTGAAATGCATTGTGACCCAGAATATTGATAACCTGCATCAGGAGGCCGGAAGCAAGGTTGTTCATGAATTTCACGGAACCTGTGGCAGAATGGTATGCCTAAAATGCCGGAAAACTTACAAATCTTCTGATATTTCACTTAAAAAGTTACCCCCGGTGTGCCCTGCATGCAAGGGTTTGCTGAAACCAGACTTCATATTTTTTGGTGAAAACATTTCAACTGCCACCTACACCGCTTCATTCGAAGCTGCTCAGCAGGCCCGCGTGGTGATTGTGATAGGTACAACCGGTGAAGTTATGCCGGCAGGTTATATTCCGCTTACAGCGAAAAAAAACGGAGCAACAATCATTGAGATAAATACAGAAAGTTCAGCTTTTACCGGTAAGGTAACGGATATTTTTCTGCAGGGTAAAGCCGCAGAATTGATGGGAAAACTTCTGAAGGCCTTTCAGTAACAATCAATTAATCAAGCGGGAAGAAGTTTTCTTTAATGGTTCCGCATTTCGGGCAAAACCAGTCATCGGGCAATGCTTCCCAGGGCGTACCGGGTGCAATACCGTTTTTAGGGTCACCTCTTTCGGGGTTGTATATATATTCGCATAACATGCATTCGTATCTTTCCATTGTATTCAGTTTTAGCGGACGAAATTGCACATTTTTCATCAGATTTCCGACTTTTCTATGAATTTCAGCCAAAGTATTCTATTAATTTTTT
>CAZKCK010000053.1:14614-21651 GCA_964550695.1 uncultured Bacteroidales bacterium
TACATTTGCACGCAAATTCTACATCCATGCGCAATTTTTTGATCTTTTTTACAGCAATAATTTTACTGTCTTCATGTTCCAATCCGCCCAAAAAAATCAACCTGGCAGGCGAAGCCCAGGGGACGTACTATAGCATTACCTATTATGATGGGCAGAACAGGGATTTCAGGCAAAGCATTGATTCATTACTTAATGCATTTAACCAATCGGTTTCGCTGTGGGAAGATAGCTCCATCATTTGCCGGATTAACCGGAATGAACCTTCCGTCAGGACAGATTCGGTATTCAGGGATATTTTCAGAATTGCCAATCAGGTTTCAGTCAGGAGTAACGGTGCTTTTGATGTTTCGGTGGGTAAGCTGGTTGCGGCCTGGGGTTTTCATAAAAAACAAGGCATAAAGCCTGACAGCCTGCTTATTGCAGAAATCAAAAGCCATATAGGGTATACAAAGATTCATCTGCAAGCCGACAAATTGTTAAAGGAAGATACAGCAACGGGTATTGATTTCAATGCCATTGCCCAGGGATATTCGGTTGATATGGTTGGTAAATTTCTTGAAACAAAAGGAGTTGCTGATTATTTAATTGATATCGGGGGAGAAATACTCGGAAAGGGTGAAAAAGAAGATGGGAACCCATGGATTGTTGGCATTGAGAAACCTGCAGATTCTGCCATGGCTGAACGGCAACTCGAAGCCACGGTTCCGCTTACCGACATGGCTTTGGCCACATCAGGCAATTACCGCAAGTACTATGAAGTAAATGGCATACGGTATTCACATACCATTGATCCTGCTACCGGATATCCGGTAAGGCATAAGCTTTTAAGTGCCACCGTGCTGGCTAAAACGGCAGCCATTGCCGATGCATGGGCTACTGCCTTTATGGTGATGGGTGAGGAGAAAGCAATGAAACTGATACAGCAAAGTCCTGATCTGGGGCTGGAGGCGTACTTTATTGTTTCTTCAACTGGGGCGAAGTATAAAATTGTAATGACCGAAGGTTTGAAATCGTTGGTTAAGCAGGCAGAATAGGTTTATAACTCAAACAACAGGTGTAAATATTTAACTACTTTTTTTTGATTTTATAAATTATCCTCAGGTTCAATTATGTTTAAAATTGTTTTAAGTATTTGAAAATCTGACAGAGTAATTTATACTGATTCTATTTATGTATTTAAATACTTATTTACTTGCTTATATATATACTGAGATGTAAATTTGCTGCCTTTCCGCAAAAATTTTACTGTTAAACCTTATAAACTAAGTGCTTATTTATTAGCCAGATTTTATGAAAAAGTTTACTAAAAGATTGATTTTGTTGTTTCCTGTACTCGCCATGGTTTCGATACTGCTGATGAGTTACGGAGGAGATGAAAACAGCGATTACCCGGGTGGATCTCCTGCCGGATACACCGGTTCTCCGGGTGATGCAAAAAACTGCACACAATGCCATGGCGGCACTGCATCATCCGTAACAGGATGGATTACTTCCAACATTCCACCAGCAGGATATACACCCGGAACAAGTTATACGATTACCGTGACTGTTACCGGCTCCGGTAAAAAGGGTTTTGAAGTATCACCCCAGAATCTCACCGGTACGCTGCTCGGAACACTTGCTGCCGGGAGTGGCAGTGAACTTGCAGGTTCCGGTAAGTATGTAACACAGTCTTCGGGCGTAAACTCAAATCCTGCAACATGGTCGTTTACATGGACGGCGCCTGCTGCCGGAACGGGAGATGTTACATTCTACGGTGCCTTTACAGTGAGCGAACCGGTTACCAAGCTTTCAACACTGCTGGTGCATGAAGGCCCGCCACCCATGTCAGCCACAGCTACAGCCACCCCGTCACAGATTTGTACCGGAGGTCAGAGCCAGCTCAATGCCATTCCGGTTGGCGGCAGTGGTACGTATACCTATTCATGGACATCACAACCTGCCGGATTTACTTCTACCCTGAAGGATCCCATGGTTCAGCCGATCATCAATACAACTTATTATGTAACAGTAAACGATGGAACTTCAAATGCAAATGCCCAAACCACGGTTTCGGTACTTCAGAATGCAACCGCATTTGCCGGGAATGATACCACCATCTGCAGTTATATTACAGGCGTTGATATTTTTGGCACTTGTCAGAATTATTCCTCGGTAGTATGGACCACCTCAGGCAATGGAACTTTCGACAATGCAAATTCAGTTAATACTGTGTATCATCCCGGAAGTAATGATATTACAAATGGTGCAGTAACGTTAACCATTACGGCCAATGCCACTTCACCCTGTTCAACCCCCGCGTCATCTGCAAAAATTATCACCATTATCCCGTGTAATCCGCTTACTGCCAATGCCTCAGCCACACCCGGTCAGATTTGTGCCGGAAGCCAGTCACATTTGGATGTCAATCCTTCAGGAGGCAGTGGCTCGTATACCTATTCATGGACTTCCGTACCTGCCGGATTCACTTCAACCTTAAAAGATCCATGGGTACAGCCCAATGTTACAACAACTTATTATGTGGCAGTGATGGATGGCAGCAGTATTGCTAACAGCGAAACCACAGTAGCAGTTACTCCAATGCCTGTTGCAAATGCCGGAACCGATACACTTTACTGCAACGATGTAACCGTGTTTTCCGTTACAGGCAGTGCTGCGAATTATAGCAGTGTGCTTTGGACAACTTCAGGAGACGGTGTATTTACCAACCCAACCAGCTTAACCACGGATTACAATCCCGGAGCGGGCGACATCTCATCTGCAAGCGTTACACTTACATTTACAGCTTCATCTATAGCCCCATGCACCGGAAGTACCGCTGATTCAAAAACTGTTGCTTTTGTTGTATGTTCAGGTATTCAGTCAGATGCTGATCAGGGTATGGTTTTCAGAATTGCCCCGAACCCGGCACACAGCATGCTGCAAATTGCCTTTACATCAGTTCCGGATGCTGTTTACACGCTTGATATCTGTAATTTACAGGGTGTCAGGCTTATTGGAACATCATTTGCCGGCGGAAACGGGATAACCAATCAAAGTTTTGATATTTCAACAATCCCTGAAGGCATTTACCTGGTTGGATTGGGCGACGGTCAAAACAGGAAATGGCAAAAGCTGGTGATTAAATAAACAGATTAAGATTTTCTGACTATTACTGTGCAGCCATAATCACTGATTCGGGCTGCACAGTTCATTAAGCCGTTTCTGCAGACTGGCTGCAAAAGCAACATCGTTCGGTGGAGCAAAAATTTTTGAATGATCTCCGGGTACGTCATGTGCGATTACTGTTTTGCAGTGTTTATCCCAATCCAGATATTTTGGATCATGCACATAGAATGATCGGCTGTCGGCCCTGAAAAGGTCGATGGTTCCCGGAAAGTAGCCAAGTTTATAGTTTTCGGCTGCCATATCACTCGCTCTTCTGACGTTGAGAGCGTACAACGGAAGTCCTTCCCGCGTGACCGATACAGTATCGCCTTTCATTTTCCAGATTGTACGTGAAAAACCGTCTCTGTATTTTTTGGTTTTATCATACCAGGTGCGCTGCGGATGCGCAACAAGTTGCAAAGCATTGAATGCCGGTATACCGATGGCAGCTATTGATTTTCGTTTAATCCTTTCTTCGGGTGTCTGAAATTTTGATGAAGTAAAGGCAACAGTATCAAACATGCCCAGGAAACATATTTTATCACCGGATTCGATGAATTGCAGGGCCATTTCAAAAGCGATGATTCCTCCCAATGAAAATCCGGCCAGGGCATAAGGGCCCGTTGGTTTAACCTTTCTTATTTCTGATATATAATACGCTGCCATGTCATGTACAGTTTTCAGGGGTTCATCTGTTCCATTCAGTCCCTTTGCCTGAAGCCCATAAACAGGTTGGTCCTCATCCATTTTGTTGGCCAGTGTGTTGAATAAAAAGATGTTAAGCCCTGCTCCATGAATTATAAAAAGAGGATTTCTGCTTCCTGTTTTCTTCACAGGTACCAGCGATGACCAGGAAACATCTTTTGTTCCCCCGTTTGAAATGATTTCAGCCAATTGCCGGATTGTTCTGCATTTGAATAATGTAGCCAGAGGCAGTCTGATTCCGGATTCTTTTTCAATCTGTATCATCATATCAACCGCAAGCACGCTGTGCCCACCCAGATCAAAGAAGTCGTCATCCACGCCTATACCTTTGTTTCCAAGCAGATTTTGCCAGATTTCAAGCAATAGCTTTTGTTCTTTGGTTTCAGCTTCAGCAGAACTGGTGTGTTCATTTTTAGAGGCCAATGCAGGATAGGGAAGTGCATTTCGGTTAATTTTACCATTGGGGGTGAGCGGGAAATGGTCGAGTTTCTCAAAGGCTACCGGTATCATGTACACTGGCAGATAATCTTTCAGGAAATTCTGGATGACAAAAAGGCTGAAATTACACCCTTCGCGGGTGGTACACCATGCTGCCAGATGAGTGTTGCCGTCAGGGGTTTTCAATAACTGAACCACGCAGCCGCTTATTCCCGGATATTTGAGAACTGCTTGTTCAATTTCACCAGGTTCAATGCGATATCCTCTGATTTTTAACTGATTGTCACTCCGCCCGATAAAATGCAGACAACCATCTTCAGTAAACCGGGCACTGTCGCCGGTATTGTAGATTTTTTGTCCCGGGATGAAGGGATCAGACACAAATTTTTCACTTGTGAGTTCTAGATTCCCATAATAGCCTTCGGCCAGCCCTGCTCCACCGATATACAAAGTTCCCTGAACACAGGGCAGAACCGGGTTTAATGCATTGTTCAGTACATACATCCGGGTATTTGCAATTGGATATCCTATTGGAACAATGCCACAGTTATCATCTGTCAGCAGTCTTTCACTTACCTGTAGTATCGATGACCAAACGGATGTTTCAGTGGGGCCATACATATTCCATGTTTCATCACCGCAAGCAATGAGATATCTTGCCAAATCATTTGAAAGCGCCTCTCCGCCCGAAAGAATCTTAAGTTTGCTCTTCCCCTGCCATCCTGTTTTCCGCAACATCATCCAAGTTACAGGCGTGGCCTGGGCGATGGTTACATCATCACGGTTCAGTTCCGCAGCCAGCATTTCCGGGTTTCTGGCCAGTTCGGTATCGGCAAGAATGATGGTGGCACCAGCCATTACAGGTCCGAAAATTTCAAGGTAGGCGATGTCGAATGACAGAGTGGAGATTGCGAGAAATCCATCTTCGGCTTTGATACCGGGTTTTTTAACCATGGAGCTGATGAAGTTGGAAATACCAATATGCCGGATCATGACCCCTTTCGGCCTGCCGGTTGAACCAGATGTAAAGATGATGTATGCCAGAGATTCGGGACTTTGTTGAATATCCGGATTGTTTACACTGTTTTGGTTGTTTTCAACTAACAGGTCTTCAATCAATACTGTTTTAATTTCAGTTGCAGGTAACAACCTCCTGATACTTTCGTCTGTTACAATCAGACCCGGTTGGCTGTCTTCAAGTATCATCCTGATTCTTTCTGCCGGGTAAAGCGGATCGAGTGGTATAAATGTGCAGCCCGATTTAAGAATTCCGAAAATGGCAAACAGCGTTGCTGGTGATCGCTGTACAAATACCGCAATCCTCAGACCTGGCTGCACTTGCTGTGCAATCAGATTGTTTGCTACAGTGTTTGATTTGTTATTGATCAGACTGTAACTGAATTTTTGCCCCTGATAATCCAGACCTGTCTTGTCGGGGATATTTATGGCATTTTTTTCAAGATAACGATGGATGAATAATTCAGTCGGCAATGCGGTTTCAGCAGGATTCCATCCAAAAACCATTTTTTGTTTTTCATCAACTGACAGCAAACTGTACTGAGATAGCTGCAGTTTGGGGTTTGCTGCAATTGATCTGCACAGTGTGTCAAAACCCATGGCAAGGCGTTCAACAGTTTTTCTGTTGAAGAGCCAGGTATTGTATGAATACTCTATGGTGATATTGTTTGCATGGCCCGTAACATTGATAAACAATTCAAAGCTTTCAAATTTCCGGGGATTGGATGTTGTAAGATGTTTCAGACCTGAAAAGTTAACGCCATCATCAATATCCATGTCAATGTTAAAAACTACCGGAACCAGTGGTATCCGGCCGGGATCTCTTTCAATTTTAAGCGTTTTAAGCAGGTTGCTGAACGTATAGCGTTGATGTTCAAGTGCATCAAGCATATATGCTTTACGCTTTAACAAAAATTGGGCAAACGTATCAGAGGGATCCAGATCACAGCGCAGGGGAAGCAGGTTCACGCAATGCCCCACAAGGTCATAATAGCCCGCCTCTGATTGCCCGGCAGAAGGCAATCCGGTTACAATAGAGGTTTGGTTGGTCAGGTGGTAAATAAAAGCTTCGAAAATTGCAAAAAGCGTATTCACAAAACTACATCCATGCGCTGAACCCATCAGTTTTATTTCAGATGCGATACGGAGGTCCATAATAGCATCGTAACGCTCACCTGCATACGTCCTTGTGTGTGTATAGGGTCTGTCAACAGGTAATTTTAAAAAAGGTACATCATTCAAATACTGTTTTCGCCAGTAGTCGTTCACCTGATTATATTCATCAGTCTTAACGTATTCAGCCATCATGGTAGCATACTGGCTGAACTGAACAGGTTCATTTTTCAAAGGTGTTCTTACCTGCGTCAGGGCTGAATAGATTTCTGAAATATCCTGAACGATAATCCCCAGCGACCAACCGTCGCAAATAATATGGTGACCGCAGATATCAAGCACATACTCATTTGTGTCGAGTTTAATGATGCTTGTTTTTATCAGGGGGCCATTCTGCAGGTCGAAAGGTTCATTTGTATTGATGGCGAGAAGCTCGGTTAGCCTTTTATTTCGATTGTCAGAAGAGGTCAGATAAGAGATGTCAATAAATTGGGGTTCAAAGGGCGGATTGGTCAAAATAATCATCAGTTCTCCGTCAGAACTGTACACTGACCGCAAGGCTTCATGACGTGCAAATACCTGTTTGATAGCATTTATCATTAAAGGAATATCAACAG
>CAZKCK010000054.1:0-1132 GCA_964550695.1 uncultured Bacteroidales bacterium
TTTCGATGATGGTCTACGCCGTTTCGATGATGGTTTACGCCATTTCGATGATGGTTTACGCCATTTCGATGATGGTTTACGTGCACGTAAACTACCATCGAAATACATAACTGCAACAACACAAAAGACCCAACAACAACCAACCCAGGCGCAAACAATTTACAAGTTACAGCGCACCGGAATATTTAATGTGCACGGCAACAACCCCTGATGGCCAAAGGCCTGTTGAAACCAAAAGGGACTGGTGGCTATTAACGGATATTATGGTTTCTGAATGCTTAACGGGATAAGGATTTTTACACTGATATTTCTCCCTGCATTAAATACCCCCGTACGGCCTGTTGCATGGTTGACGGGCGCATATTTTAAACGGCTCAGGTGGCTCTGGTATGCCACATCAAAAAGATTCTGTCCGCTGATGTAAATTGAGCACAGGGGCTTCTTATGGTAAACCAGATCGGTACCAATCCCCACACTTGCCAATGTATAGGCCGGCGTGGCAGTTTCAGTTCCAAAAGCAGCATATACATTGTTCTGGGCAAAGTAATGGTCAATGCCAAGTTCAAGGTATGAATTCATGAATACCGTTCCCGTCCTGGCCACATCGAACCTGAGCTCCGACTTTATCCTGGCCGCAGGGATCATGGGGAGGTATTTCATACTGTCGGGCATATCGGGTCGGGTGGCACTCACAAATGAAAATGTATTTTCAAAGTGCAACCAGTCGAGGGGATGCGGATGTATATCCAGTCTGGCTTCTCCGCCATACAGCCTTGCATCGCCACTCACAAATTTAAAAGTTGAAAAGCCTTGTGTGAGTGAATCAGCACCGGTGGCAGTATTCAACTTTTGCAGGAAGATATAATTGCTGATGGTATTGTAAAACACATCCACTTCCATAGCTACATGGTGGGTATTGAAGCCCACGGCATAATCAGCCTGCAGACTGTATTCGGGTTCAAGGTCACTGTTTCCGGTTTCGTATCTGATGGTGCCTTCATGCACACCGTTTGAACCCAGTTCACTGATGTTGGGAGCCCTGAAACCACGGGAGAAGTTCAGCTTTGTGTAAACTTCAGGTGTAAGCTGGCAGGTAAGGCCAATACTTCCGGTAAGACTTTTCAGGTTCTTT
>CAZKCK010000054.1:1232-2330 GCA_964550695.1 uncultured Bacteroidales bacterium
TCAGGTATCAGGACTTCCTGCCCCTTGTTCTCCGATGACTGCATCATTCCATTCACACCAATGCTTGCATCGTATCCATTCTTTTCGGGAAGATTTACCTTTATATCATAACTGAGCGTATTCAGGAGAAAATAAAGGCCGTAGGCTTCCGGTTCAAGCACGCTGGCAAACTCTTTTCGTTTATTTTGCTGAAATCCGATGATACTTTTAAGGGTAGTATTTCCAAAGATAAAACTACTGTTGGAAACAATCCTGTAATGATTTATTTTTTGATAAGGGATACCCGGGGTATAAGATGTAAAATCCTCATCTCCCGCAAGGGCAATTCCTTCGGTACCGTCATTTCCGGCTACAGGTTTAATAAAGATGCCTGTTGCACTGTCACGTTCGCCTTCAGCAATGCCCGGCCTGAAATTATATGCACCCACAATCAGGTGTGAATAACCCCACGAACGGTTCAGTCCGATGGTGCCATTGAATGCATTTTCACGGAAACCCGTGTTCAGCACATACCCGTCATAGCTGTTGCGGTAATCGTGTGCCATTTTATTGCTGTAACGCATATCCCAGATCAGGCCTTTTTTATTGCCCTGTATGTTTGCCGAGTATGCAATCAATCCGTTATTTGACTGGTAATTTGTAAGAATATTCCCCTTTACAATCCCTTCAGGAACAGTAGGAGCCGAAATAAAGTTAATGACACCGGCAAGGGCATCAGAACCATAGGCCAGGCTGGCCGGACCCTTGAGAATTTCGATGCGGTGTACTGAGAATTCGTCAACCTCCACACCATGTTCATCACCCCATTGCTGACCTTCCTGACGCACGCCGTCATTCAGCACCACTACCCGGTTGTACCCCAAACCACGTATCACGGGTTTTGAAATGCCCGGGCCGGTTGTTATCTGATGAATGCCCGGTTGGTGCGAAATGGCTTCAATGATATTGCTGCCGGCATTCTGTAGCAATTGAATCTGTGAAACTATGGTAACGGGGATGGGAGTCCGGTTTTGTTCGGATACTTTGGATTGCCCTGTTACAATCACCTCACTAATTTCGGTGGCAGCTTCTTCCAGAACAAAATCCTGTTTTGTAACC
>CAZKCK010000054.1:2430-4926 GCA_964550695.1 uncultured Bacteroidales bacterium
AATAAAGCCGTAAAAATTGCAAGGGCCAGGGGCTTTGAAACATTGTTTGAAGTTGTCAGGTCAATAGCATAAAATACTGAAGCTGAATGCCTGATTCCGGAATCATCGGTAAACTGGGTAAATTCGTAATTACAAATGGCACAGGCTTCGGTTCCCGTATCAATGATGGCTTCACCAACTGGATGGTGATCAGAGTGGTGATGAAAATGGAACGATTTGATTACAAGCGGAAACAGAAATACCAGTACGTGCATCAACACCCACAGAAACAACAGCTTGTATTTAAATTTTCTCATTCTGCCAACGCCATTAACAACTATCAATCAAACAGCAAAACTACAGTTTTGTTTTGTGTTCATTGATGGAAGGGCCCATGCAATGTGCGAATATGCTAACAATGTGCTAATGTGCTAATGTGCTGGTGTGCTAATGGAAGAACCTTAGCGAAGCAAATCCCCAATCTGACAATGATTTTCAGAACGGATGACCAGATTGTTTGGGTTTTCCCCATAAGCACATGAGCACATAAGCAAATTATCTCATGTCTTCCATCCTCACATCCTCACATCTTCAAATCTGCACATCTTCAAATCAATCACGGCTCAATCCACAAAACCGAATTGCCTGTGCCATATTCATTGGCTTCCCATACCGGGTTCGAAGGGTCTTTGATCCAGTTGCCATCAACCATCAGTTTATAGGTGTATTTACCGGGGCGGAGGTATAGCTGAAATGTCCATTTTCCATTGCTTTTCAGCATTTTGTAGCCACTGCTGCTCCAGTTGTTGAAGCTGCCCGAAACAAGCACTGAAGAGGCATCCTGATGCCCGGTATAAACAAATGTATAATTCGGTTTAAAGCTTATAAATGAATTATCATCAGGTCCGGATCCGGTTTGTTGTGGGTTGCCTGGATCGGGTATCCATTTCCCGTCGACTACAAATTTGTATTCGTAATTGCCGGCAGCCAGCACATAGGGCAATTGCCATCCGGTTTTGGTTTTAAGCATGTAGAGTTCGCCGGGGTTCCATGCGTTAAAATCACCTGCCAAATTAACATTTTCAGCATCCGGAAACCCTTTGAGCCTGAACATGAGTGTATCGCCCAGGCCGAAGAAGGAATTGAAATTTCCCCTTCCATCAGGGCGTACAGTTTTGTTGTAAGGATCGGTTATCCACTCGTTATCAACCAGAAACTTGTAGGCATGGGTTCCTTCACGTATGTAGGCTTCCAAAGCCCAGCCATTCGGCATTTTGATCATTTTTAATTCGTCAGGGTTCCAGTTGTTGAAGCTACCGGCAACTTTTACCGAACGGGCATCGGTGTGTCCTCTGAGCCTGAATGTATGGTTGTAGCAGAAAACCACCGAATTGTGACCTGCCTGGCCATCGTCCTCCCTGAGTTTGTTATAACTATCGTTTGTCCACCTTCCATCCACAATGTATTTATAGGTGTATTTGCCGGGGCTGAGTTTGAACGATACCACCCAGCCCGAATCGGTTTTATGCATTGGCAATTGCATGGTGCTCCAGTTGTTGAAGGAACCGGCAAGATGAATCTGCCGTGCATTGGTTTTCCCCGGAATAAAAAACTTCGCCATTCCCTTGTCATACCTGAACACTTCAGCACGGGTAAAACGGTTTACGCCAAAGACCTCTGATTGCTGATCCATGATGGCTTCCTTCATCCAGGTATCGTTCAGTATCATTACATCGTTGCTGCCGATAGAGGCCGAATTTTCGCCTTTCAGGGGTTTTGACAACTCAACAATGTTATCATTCACGCGACGGCTGTTCCATTTCGCATCAACCGGAAGCTGTCCGGCAAATACTTTGCTCACCAGGGCACTGTCGAGGTCAAACAGATCGACTACCAGTTTGCGTTGTTCGGTGTTCCAGCGGTTATCGAGGCTTACAACCAACCGGCCGTTGGTAATACGAAGGGCATTTTCGGGTGTGGTCTGCGAATAAGCAACACCAACTATTACAAGACTCAGCAGGAGAATGATATACGTTCTTAAATTTTTCATTGTTCCGTGGTTTTTGTAAACGTCATTCCGAATTGTTTCTTTTGGAGGTTAATCATAATCACCCCCTTATTCAGGAAACTATACCCCAACATACCGTCGATGTTTGTTCCGTAAGCTTCATTCAGATTGTCGAGATTGGTAATTACAACATCCATTCCGGGTATTTGGTTGTCGTTGAGTGTAAAATCGTTCATCATGCCGTAGATCACCTCCGCACCTGAAGCCCCGGCACCCGTTAATCCGGAACGTCGTTTGACGGTAATGGTATTCAGCACTTTTCCGGAGGAACTGCTGCTGATGGCATTGGTTTCGGCACCTGTGTCAAGGCAGAAGCTCAGGGTTTTGCCAGCTACTTTTCCCTGTAAGATAACCACGCTTTTATTGTACTGAAGTTGTTGAATAATTTCCGGTTTGAAATCAGGAAGTATTTTACCACTCCGGTTGCCGTTGTTATCGGTACGGTGGAG
>CAZKCK010000054.1:5026-21638 GCA_964550695.1 uncultured Bacteroidales bacterium
GTCTTGTTGAGCACAAGTCCGGTGGCACCTGTATCGAAAATAAGATTGCCGGTAATATTGTCAATTCTGGCTTCAACCATAAACAGCCTACCTGCACGCTTCAACGGGATAACAAGACTCTCAGCTGCAATAGAAGGCTCATAGTTGTATTCAGTAAAACCGGCCCTTACTTCTTTTGAAAGCAGTATGGCATCCGTAAATTGATCCTTTGACTGGTATGCCATCACCGGAATCAGCCAGACCATCAGGAATACCAGCAGTATTCTTTTTGCGAATTTAATTAACGAAACTGCATCGTAAGGTTTCATATAATATGTTAACCGTTTGTTAGTATTAATCGGTGCCTGCACGTCTCAACCTTATACCTTTAACCTTTTTCATGTTCCACTATTTGTTTTCTCCTGATTCAATTCCGATTTCCTTTTCTATACTCCAGTTTCTCTGACGACTTCATTCGACCATAGTTACATCTTCATGGCATTCTGTACACTTCAAAGTCTTCGTCGGTATAGATATTTTGAAGTGGAGGTATGGTGCGGCTGGTATGTTTGTTCACAATCAGCACGCGGCATCCCTGAATCGCTGCCTTACGAAGGTAGCTGGTATCGGCAAGATCAGCATCATAACAATTCCAGCCTTTGCGGTGGGCAAAGTACATCAGTTGGGGGTTGTTGTTGCCATTGATCATAATCAAATCCTTGGGGTCTGAAATTTTATTGGCAATGCTTTCAAGGTTTAGCTTGTACTTTTCGGAGGGTTTGATAAAAAAATCATGCTGCTGGTTAGCCATGCCTTCGATAGAAATCAGAAACAACAGCATATATTGCCATTGTTTGGGGGCTCTGGAGAGGCCAAAACCGGCAATCAAAGCCATTAGCGGTGTAAACGGGATGATGTAATAGCTGTGCATGGGGAAAACCGCCCCGGTTTTAATGATAAATATCACAAAAACGCCCAGAAAAATCACGAAGGCACACATGAAGTATTTCTGTTTTTCTTTTACCATAAAGTACATTCCAGCCAAAAAGCAGGCAAAAGCAAGGTAAGACAGGAGTGAGCTGAAATAAAATTTTTCAGCGGCCAGCGGAAGCAAGGGTATAATTTCATTAATACCTTCGGCAATTCCCTTTGGGAAATACAACTGGTAATGATAGGTGCTGAGCAGATAAGGCACCCAGTAAAAATACCATAAAGCAGACAGTCCGAAACTGAATAAGGCAATTATACTTACCATGACCTTGCGTTTAAGTGGAATCCGCTTGATTAACCATGGCAACAAGAACAGACTGAAATAGCTGAGTGCAGGTATTTTGCATAGTACTCCTGCTGTTAGTAAGACAAATGAAAGCAGCAGGTGGGGCAGCCGGGCGTTTTCAAGATAAGTATATGCATAATACAAACCGGCAATTGTCAGGGCAATGCTGAAAGTATCGGGCATAATTTTACGTGAGAAACCAAACCAGATAGAAACACATAGGATGATGCCGGCATTAAAGGCAATTTCTCTCGAAAAAAGTTTCCTTACCAGCAGATAGAAATACCATATACCAATGGTTGAAACCAATAGATTGACGAGGCGGCCATACCAGTGCTGATACCCAAAGACTAAAGAAATGATGTAAATGATATAATTGAGCAGGGGAAATTCTGCGCCGATGATACCCGTTGCATTCCCGGCCATATCAATTCGCGGGTAAAGGATATTGGCATCGGTTTCCAAAAAATTGCGTGCAATCATGTCTGTAAGTGCCTGCCTCCAGCTATGTCCCATCTCGAGCGGGGGGTTCGTGATGCCGGTAAGCCGGATAATAAAGAATATAATCAGCCAGAACCTGAAGTCGTGAAGCAACGCATGGATTTTTATTTTAGTGATTGCCTGCATACTGTTTACGGTTTGACTGATTTAGCGTATTCCATCAGGTTTCCTTCGTTGTTTTTTTTCAGAAATGAGCTTTTTTTCGTCAAGCCGTTTTTCTTTGGAGGCAAGTGTGGGTCGGGTAGCCCTGCGCGGTTTGCGCGGCGTGAGGGCGCGGGCCAAAAGGAGATAAAATTTTTCAGTAACCTTGTCTTTATTCCCGGCCTGGGTGCGCTCTGTTTGTGAAACCAAAATGAGTTCCTGTTCAGAATTGATCCTGCCTGAAAGTTTTTCGAGCAGGAGTGCTTTTTCTTCTTCGGTAAGTTTTACGGAGGTAGCAATTTTGTAACGCAGCTCCATGCGGGTATTTACCTTGTTTACGTTCTGACCGCCGGCTCCGCTGCTGCGTGAAGCACTGAAGTTAAACTCGTTCGCAAAATCCCTTGAAATAAGCTCTTCGGCTGTCATACGATTGAAACATTGATGTAACTGGATAGGCAAAATTAGGAAAAAGATGTTAAAGTTTGAAAATGAATTCAGGGGTAATCTCCTTCTATGCGCCTAATCTTTCAATAATCCAGCTTTCGTTAACAAAACGGTACCTGATACGGTCGTGTAAACGGTTGGGCCGCCCCTGCCAGAATTCAAAATAATCAGGGATTAAACGGTATCCACCCCAATGTGCAGGTCTTGCCACATTGCCATCCGGAAATCGGGCTGCAAGTGATTCAAACAATAAATCAAGCTCCCTTCTTGATGAAATAACCCGGCTCTGAGGCGAGACTGCTGCTGCAATGCGGCTTCCCGGTGGCCGGCTTGTAAAATAGGCATCAGATTCTTCAACAGTAATTTTTTCAACCTTGCCTTCTACCCTTATCTGCCGTTCCATTCCGGGCCAAAAGAAATTCAGGGCAGCATGTGGGTTTGAAGCCAGTTCATTCCCCTTACGGCTTTGGTAATTTGTAAACCAGAGAAATCCATCCGTGCGGGCTTCCTTCAGCAGCACGATTCGTGAGGAAGGTCGTCCTTCGGGTGTACAGGTTGATAGGGTCATTGCTGTGGGCTCCGGAATATCGGATGTAATTGCTTCGTGGAGCCAGATTTGAAACTGTTCAACGGGTGAAGGATGAACATCGTCAGTATCCAGACTGTGTTTCGAAAATTCATTGCGGATGTTGCCTAATGTTTGCATTGGGGAAGGTTTAAAAATAACCGGTTCATTCACTTTTTACAGTGGTTTCCATGAGGCCGGCTTCACGCAGGATGTCGCAGGTGATAGCTTTACGGGCATTGGCAAAATCAGCGCCACGGTCCTGATTTCGGGCTATGTTGCAAACAAAAAAGTAAACATTGCTGTTTTGCTCCAGCCAGCCAATAAACCAACCCACATCTTCAGCATTTTCTGACTGTGCCCAACCTGTTTTGCCTCTGAGGATATAATCATTCCCTGTTTCATTAAGCATCATCTCTTTCACAATATCAATTGTTCGTGCGGTGAACGGAAGTTTATAAGTGTAAAGCCTGCGCAAAAAGTCCATCTGCTGAAGAGCGGTAATTTGCGAATTCCCCTGAATCCAGAATGAATCAATGTTTTTTTTATGGATATCCATATCACCATACTGCGACAGTGTAACCCATTTGCGCATTTTTTCAAACCCGATACGCCGGGCAATTTCCTGATAATATGGTAAGCAGGAAACCCTGAAAGCAGAAGCCAGTGTATGATCCTGATTCCATGCATCAATGCTTCTTTTGGTGCCATCCCATTTAATCGTAAGGTTTTGATCAGGTGCCACGCCAGTTTCAATGGCGATGAGGGAATTTAATATTTTAAATGTAGATGCAGGCAGAAATGGCTGGCCGGCGCGCTTATAATTGTATGTAATCACTTCATCCTGATTCAGATCATAATACACAAAACAACCATCAAATCCATGTTTTTGAAACACTGTCTGAATGGCTGAAGTTGAAACTTTCTGGGGAAAAGCAAAAGTACATACAACGAAAACCAACCCAATAAAAACAAATATTTTCTTACGCATAATCAATAGTTTATAGCATTTTATTGCTTGTAAGTCTGGTAAAACGTGAATTTACAACAATATCTACTCTTTTCCAATCCCTTCATTTCCTGTATCCAGAACAAGCTTCCACTGTCCCTTGTTATTTAGTTTCCAAATACTTACGTATGTACCCTTTTCAGTTGACAGGGTACCATCGGTTTGTTTTGTTGAAAGTGTATAAATGCCATACGTATATCCAAGATCACCCGAGGCTGCTTTATCAGCAAATGAAGGTTCCCAGGTAAGGACCATATTTGTTGGCCATCCACTTTCAAGGTATTTGGCAATGCCGGCCTGTGTAGCTATTGGAATATGACCTGTGCGTAACAACACCAGACTATCATCCATGTAAGCCTTTAATGCATTGAAAAAACCTGATTTGGCTGACAATGCACTGAAATCACGTTCAACCTGTTTCAGATCCTGCGCCGGAGCAGCAACTACCAAAGATGCAATGAGAATCCCCATCAATATAAAGTTTTTCATTTTCTATTCATGAATTGACTGGGCCAAAGATAAAACCGGTTGGCCTTTCCGGTACTTTCTTACACGGCAGATAACCTCATCTGGATGATACTCGTCCGGGATCATCATGCCGTTTACCATCACTTCAAACTGTTGGCCATCTGTGTCTTCAACAATCAGGAATCGCTTGGGACCCAACAGTAAATCGCTCTGATTATAGAGTTTAACGAATTTAAAAGTATAATGTTGATCAAGTTTATAAACCGGGTGTTCCGGTTCAATAATGACATCCTTTCCGCGTTGCATCCCAAAAACATGACACACCACCTCGTCGTTACGTTTCCAGCCAAAATTCTGATAATGACGGAATTCGGCAAAAATAAACTGAAAGCTTTCATTTCCGAGAATGTAATAGCTTTCACCAGAAGCCATAGGTTCATGGTCGAGCACCGTCATGGTGACTTCTGTACCGGGCCTTGGCCATGAAATCAGTTCTACCGGACCACGGGCTGGTTCAAGTTCCAGACGGCCTTTGTTGATCCGTTTTACTTTACAGTTTAGTGTATAAGTTCCTAAAGGGATGCTACCTCTTGCAGCAATATTGTATTCATTACCAAGCTTATCTTTAATTACATGAAATTGCACGCCCGGGCAATTTTCACACTCAATAGTTTTGATAATAAGGAAGTTAAAATATTCATCACGGGAATAGAACGGATGACGTGGTTCCAGAAAAAGCTTGCCATTGCAGTTAACTTTTACTACCTGGCATAAAATCTCCTGATTCAATTCAAAACCAAATTTGCTGTAGAATTTGTAGGGCAACATATGCCTGTAACCTTCAGTATCTTCTAATATATAATACTGGTTACCATCGGGCATTTTGTTAACTGACTTAACAACAAACGGAACTATTTCTAATGGTTGGAGCATACCGGTTCTTTCAAAACTGACACCAAAAATACACATTCAATTCACAAAAAATGCATTTGCATGTATTATATTTGCATAACAAAACGTACAAACCAAAATATAAATAATCAGCATTATGAAAAAATTTGCAGTAATACTGGCAGGAAGTGGGGTTTATGATGGAGCCGAAATACACGAAGCCGTTTTAACACTTTTGGCCATCGATAACAAAGGCGGGCATTATGATATTTTTGCTCCCGATATTAAACAGTTGCACGTCATCAACCATGCTACCGGTGAGATTATGAATCAGGAACGGAACGTATTGATTGAAGCAGCCAGAATTGCCAGGGGAAAAATTAAAGATTTAAAAGATTTCGATGCATCTGATTACGATGCGATTGTGTTTCCCGGAGGCTTTGGTGTTGCGAAAAACCTATGCTCCTTTGCCGTTGAGGGCAGCAATTGCTCAGTGCTTCATCAGGTTGAAACAGCTATTACTGAAATGCACCGGCTTCACAAACCCATCGGAGCCATGTGCATTTCGCCTGTTATAATTGCAAATGTTATAAAAGGGTCAACAGTAACAATTGGTAATGATGCAACGACAATGGAGGCAATTTTTAAAATGGGCTCAATTGCTAAAGCGGCTGACTGTCATGAAGTTATTGTAGATTCAAAAAACAAAATTGCTACCACCCCTTGTTACATGCTTGATGTATCGGTAAAACAGATTGCCGAAGGAACTCAAAATCTGATCAATGAATTGTATCTGTTGTTTTGAATAATAACAGAAATCCCGGAAAAACTCCGGGATTTCTACTATTGCAATACCCTCCCAACACTTTTCGGCCTATTCAAAAAAACTCAACTCTCTACATGTATAGTTAAGCATCTAATTCCTGATAATACCATCTTTACAATTTCCAGCCACAAAGATATTATATCACCAAATGATTATAATTCCGACAATTTGATTAAAAACAAATCAAAATAGTAGAATTCGATGAGTTATCGTATAAAAACACTGAGCCAACGTAAAAACCGTAGAAAAAACTGATAAAACCCTTAACTAAATTTTTTTTCATTCTAAATAATAAGTATAAGTTGCTAGAATAATTATGGTTATATATCATTTACATATTTTTAATAACACATTTTTAATCAAAAATCAACAATTTTTGTAAAATTTTTCAAATTCCTTAGATAAACCAACAGCAATAGATTGACACAACAAGGTAAAAAATCTGACGAAAATTATTTCTGAAGTTTGCTTTGCCTGATGCAAAGGCTGCTGTTAGAACATAGGCTATGAATTGAGTGATAATTTGAATGAAATCGAATAGGATTTCAATAAATGAAATGTTAACCAAATGGTTAATGCTTATAACTTATTCATTTACTGCACTATAACATATTTTTTATAACTTTTTAACGTTTTTTTTTTGCATTGTTTTGAGAATAGTGTTTTCTTTGCAGCTTGTTTAACCAAATAAGAACTAATATGTCAGATATTGCAACTAGAGTGAAAGCTATCATAGTTGATAAGCTTGGTGTTGATGAAAACGAAGTTACTCCCGAAGCAAGCTTCACGAATGATCTTGGTGCCGACTCCCTTGATACGGTTGAACTTATCATGGAATTCGAAAAAGAATTCAATATTGCCATTCCCGACGATCAGGCTGAAAAAATCAGCACCGTTGGTGATGCAATCGCCTACATTGAAAACAATGTAAAGTAATTAACACATCCTCATTTCTCAATGAAATTGAAGAGAGTAGTAGTTACAGGCCTTGGTGCCCTGACTCCATTAGGGAATGATGTACCAACCCTTTGGGAAAACCTCGTTAATGGAGTTAGTGGTGCCGATAAAATTACACGATTTGATACGTCCAGGTTTAAAACACAGTTTGCCTGTGAGGTAAAAAATTATGAATCCTCTGCATTTTTCGATAGAAAAGAAGTCAGGAAATTCGATTTGTACTCGCAATTCGGGTTAGTTTCTGCTGATCAGGCCATTGCAGACGCCGGCTTTGATCTGGAAAAAGTCAACCTTGACAGGGCCGGAGTAATCTGGGCTTCAGGCGTTGGCGGACTCACAACTTTTCTTGAAGAATTGCGGTCATACTTTCAGGGAGATGGAACGCCCAGGTTTAGTCCGTTTTTTATCCCTAAAATGATTGCTGATATCACCGCTGGTCATATTTCTATCAAATATGGTTTCCGGGGGCCTAACTTCGCAACTGTTTCTGCATGTGCTTCTTCAGCAAATGCACTCATTGATGCGTACAATTATATCAGGTTGGGGAAAGCTGATTTCTTTGTTTGCGGGGGATCAGAAGCTGCTGTTAATGAACCGGGTATAGGTGGGTTTAATGCCCTTCATGCAATTTCAACCCGTAACGATGATCCTAAAACTGCCTCACGCCCTTTCGACAAAGACCGGGATGGTTTTGTGCTGGGAGAAGGTGGTTGCGGACTGATTTTTGAAGAGCTGGAACACGCTTTAAAACGTGGTGCAAAAATTTATGCAGAAGTTGCCGGAGCCGGATTATCTGCCGATGCCTATCACATGACATCTCCGCATCCCGAAGGCGATGGTGCCCGGCTGGCAATGCAGAATGCACTTGAAGATGCCGGACTGACACCCGAAAGTGTTGACCATATTAATACGCATGGTACATCCACACCACTCGGCGATATAGCTGAACCAAAAGCTATTCTGAACCTGTTTGGTGAACATGCCTATAAAATTAACATCAACGCAACCAAATCAATGACCGGTCACCTGCTCGGAGCTGCCGGTGCCATTGAAGCAATTGCCAGCGTACTCGCTGTGCAGAATGATATTGTACCTCCCACAATAAACCATTTTACTGATGACCCTGAAATTGACAACAAACTGAACTTTACTTTCAATAAAGCCCAGAAACGTGTTGTAAATGTCGCTATCAGTAACACCTTTGGTTTTGGGGGCCACAACGCATCAATCCTGTTTAAAAAATTTACGGAATAGTTGATGCTGAAACGCCTGAAGCAATTCAACGCCTTTTTTTCGGCCGATAGAAACTTCTTTAAAGCTATTAAAAATATTTTCGGGTTTTATCCCGAAAATATTTTTTTATATAAACTGGCTTTACGTCATAAATCAGCTGATAAACAATTTTTTAACGGGTTACGCCTCAACAATGAACGACTCGAGTTCCTGGGAGATGCCATTATTGATGCCATTGTTGCAGATTACCTTTTTAAGAAATTCCCCCTTAAAGAAGAAGGTTTTCTTACCGAGATGAGGAGCAAAATTGTAAGCCGTCAGCAGCTGAATAAACTGTCTCAAAAAATCGGGCTTAACAGTCTTATCAGCATCGGGAATGATAATATGCATTTCAAATCAATCAATGGAGACGCCTTTGAAGCAATCATCGGAGCCATCTACCTCGACAGAGGATATGATTTTGCTTACAATGTGTTTGTGAACAGAATTGTAAAGATTCATCTGGATATTGATAACCTGGTTACTACTGATTTTAACTTCAAAAGTCGCCTGATTGAATGGGGGCAGAAAGAAAAACACAATGTAATGTTCAATATTTCTGGCGAATCCGGGGCCAGCCATCAGAGATTATATGAAATTGAAGTAACGATTGATGATGTGGTGATGGGATCTGCTCAGGATTTTTCGATTAAAGGAGCAGAACAATTAGCCGCTGAAAAAGTATTGGGTCAGATTAAAACATCTCCCTTTCAGGGTTTAAATTAAAAACCTCTCTCACTAGTTTTTCATCAGAAGAAATGCTAATTTTATCACCCCATTTGCCGGTGATCCTATGCCTGTTATAAAAAATAAATCCTATGCAGATTTTGGTGTGGAAGATGATTATGAAATCATCGATATTTCCAGCAATATCAACGACCTCCAGTTATCCAACAACATCAACAGCACCCTGAAATGGAACCTGCGAAGGCTTGAGGATTTCGGTTTCGTAAACGAAAAAAACAACAAATCAGAATTTTCAATTTTCTATCACCATTGCGATGAACTGGGCAATATATACGTAATCAAGCCATTAACAGTATCTGCATCCTTTTTGGAAGTTTATTATCTTATTGTTCAGGGCCCGCTCCGCGATCATTCTAAGGCCCGGCTTGCCCACAGTATTGCAGAAGTTAAAGGTGTACACGCCTCACAATTTATTGACCTTAAAGCACTGGGCAATAAAGCCAAAAAGAACAGCAGTCTTGAAACTATCACCATTTTATTATATCATATGGAACTTCATTTGCTCGAACTTTACAAAAAAGAAAAGCAACTGAAAAAAACATCTGAAACACCAAGCATCAGGATTTATGAGAACCAAAATAATAGCAACTTTAGGACCTGTTTCCTCAACTCCGGAAATCATAAGGCAACTGATTTTAGCCGGCGTTGATGTTTTCAGGTTGAATTTTTCGCACGGAACACATGCTGACCACAGCACGCTTATCAGCATCATCAGAAATCTCACCGTTGAACTCAATGCCAATATTGCCATCATGGGCGATTTGCAGGGACCGAAAATACGTGTGGGTCTGGTTGAAAATGACCGCATGGTTATTGAACAGGATGCCCTCATTAACCTCTGGTCAGGATCAGGTTTATCAACCATCACCGATTTGTATATCAGTTATCCTGATTTACAAAAGGATGTAAAAACCGGAGAAAAAATACTGATTGACGATGGTAAACTGAGCCTCGAAGTCGTTACGGTGAACGAAGAGAAAATTGTGGCCAGGGTCCTTGTTGGCGGAATCCTGAGCAACCGCAAAGGCGTCAACCTTCCGGATACAAATACCGCACTGCCCTGTATCACTGAAAAGGATGAAGCGGATCTTGCTTTCGCACTGCACAACCAACTCGATTGGATCGCCTTGTCGTTCGTGAGGTCAGCAAGTGATATCAAAGCGCTTAAAAAAATGATTGCTGCTTCACCCAATCACTGGAAACCCGGCATAATTGCAAAAATTGAAAAGCCAGAGGGTGTAAGAGATATCGACAGTATTATTAAAATTTCCGATGCTGTTATGGTAGCCCGCGGCGACCTTGGTATAGAAGTACCGTTTGAACAGGTTCCTGTTATCCAGAAAAGCATCATACAAAAGGCACTGCAACATGCCCGACCTGTAATTGTTGCGACACAAATGCTGGAAGGCATGATCAGCAATACCACTCCTACCCGGGCCGAAATTAACGATGTGGCCAACTCTGTGATGGACGGAGCTGATGCCTTGATGCTCAGCGGAGAAACTTCTGCCGGACGCTATCCGGTTGAAGCCGTGAAGGCAATGAAAAAAATCATGACCGAAATTGAAAAGTTTCACCTTGTTTATCACCGGAAAGTTAAAATTGTGCATGGGCACAGCGAAAGGTTTATTTCAGATGCCATCATAGCAGGTGCGGTAAAACTGAGCAGGGATGCCGAAGTAACGGCACTTATCACACATACGCTCAGCGGTTATTCTGCATATAAACTGGCAAGCCACAGACCACTGGCAAAAATTTACATCTTTTCACACAACCAGAATCTGCTCAACAGACTGAATCTGGTATGGGGCGTTCAGGGTTTCTTTTACGGACACACAAAAAGCTCTGAACTCGCACTCGAAGAAATGCGGCATATCTTGTATGAAAAGGGACTCTTGCAGAAAGATGATCTTGTAATTCAAATGGCTGGTTTTCCGTTAATTGAAAAAGCCAAATCAAATATGATGATGCTCAGAAGAGTAGTTGGTGATGAATATTGCTAAACATTTTTATCAAAATCGTGTTATTATTGTTGGCACGCATATATTCAAAACTTACATTTTTACCTTAACTGAAAAGCGGTTTTAAAGTAATTGTTTATCATACAATTATATATTTTGATGAAAAAGCATTTCAGGAATGGACAAAAATTCTTAAAATTGCAGACTATTTAGAATAAAACCGGTTTAATTGAAAACATACCTGATGAAAATTCCTTCGTTTTTAACCGTATTGCTTCTTTTGCTTGTTTCGTGTGCAATGGCATCGGAAACGGAGCCTGCACAAATTGCTGAGAACCATACTGCCACGGCTGAAAAACCATTCAATGCCGGGGAAATGATTATTGAGCACATTATAGATGCCCACGAATGGCATATTATGGCAATCGGTGAAACCCATATTTCAGTTCCTTTGCCAGTAATCCTTTTAAGCAATGGAGGTTTCCACGTTTTTATGTCATCAAAGTTTCATCACGGTCACGAAACGTATAAGGGTTTCAGGCTAATGAACGAAGGCCCGCAAAAAGGCAAGATTGTTCATGTTACAACTTCAAACGGCATCGAAACAGTTGACAAAGAATTACCCGTTGATCTCAGCATTACCAAAAATGTTCTCGCTATATTTATAAGTGTTTTTATAATCAGCTTTATATTTATCTCTATATCAAAATCATACAAGCGCAATGCCGGCCATGCTCCCAAAGGCATGCAATCATTGTTTGAAGTCATCATCCTGTTTATACGTGATGACATTGCCAAATCGTCGATTGGCGAAAAAAAATACGAGCGTTTTCTTCCCTTCCTGTTGACCGTTTTCTTTTTTATTCTGATTAACAATATGATGGGACTCATACCACTTTTTCCGGGTGGTGCAAATGTTACCGGCAACATTGCTGTAACCATGGTACTTGCATTGTTTACATTTATTATTACCTCATTCAATGCCAACAAAGGCTACTGGAAACATATTATCAATGCACCCGGAGTGCCCTGGTGGCTTAAATTTCCGGTGCCTCTGATGCCCATTGTTGAACTGGTGGGAGTATTTACAAAGCCTTTTGTGCTGATGGTTCGTCTGTTTGCCAATATCACCGCCGGTCACATCATCATTCTTGGATTCATGAGTCTGATTTTTATTTTCGGAAATATGAATATGGCCCTTGGATACAGTGTGAGCCCCGTTTCGCTGTTATTTGCAATTTTCATGGGCTTGCTCGAACTGCTTGTGGCATTTCTGCAGGCTTATGTATTTACATTGCTTTCGGCCATTTATTTCGGACTGGCTACTGAGGAGCATCATGAAACACAACATTAATCTGAAACCCTTTTAATACAAATAATTATGTCAATTTTATCAGTAATTCTCGAAGCTGCTGCCGACCTGACGCCCTATGCCAAAATGGGAGCCGGTCTGGGCGCTGGTATTGCAGCCATTGGTGCCGGTATAGGCATTGGTAACATCGGTGCACGTGCATTGGAATCAATCGCACGTCAGCCCGAAGCCGTAGGCGATATCCGTTCCAATATGATTGTGGCCGCCGCTCTGATTGAAGGTGTTGCCTTTTTTGCCATTGTTGTATGTTTGTTGATTCTCTTCATCTGAGCATACTTTTCAATGATTCAAACTCCCGCGTTCCGGCGGTTGGCCGGGATGCGGGAATTTATCAATCCGCAAAACCCAAAACATAATTATGGAATTAGTAACCCCCGGCTTAGGCCTGATTGTTTGGATGCTGATATCTTTCAGCATTTTGCTGTTTATCCTCGGTAAATTTGCATGGCCATCCATTACCAAAGCATTGAAAGAGCGCGAAGCTACCATTGAAGATGCTCTTCAGTTAGCCAATAAAACACGCGAAGAAATGAAAACACTTCAGGCTCACAACGAAAAGCTTCTGGTTGAAGCCAAGGAAGAGCGTGATGCCATGCTGCGTGATGCCCGCAAAATGAAAGACGGCATCATTGACGAAGCACGCGAAAAAGCCAATAAAGAATACAACCGCATACTCGAATCATCCAGAGAAGCCATTCATAACGAAAAAATGGCAGCTATGGTTGAACTTAAAAACCAACTTGCACAACTTTCGATCGAGATAGCTGAGACCATTTTACGCGAAAAACTGAAAGACCCCGAAAAGCAGAGTCAGTATCTGACAAAGTTGATTAATGAAGCAAAATTCAATTGAAAATCTGAATTACAACCATGATTGATAACACTATAGCCCGCAGATACGCAACCGCACTTTTCGATGTGGCTTCAGAAAACAACTGCCTCGATGCAGTTTTTAATGACATGGGTCTCTTAAGGGATGTTTGTGTGTCGAACAATGATTTTTCACGAATGCTCCACAGCCCCATCATTGCCACAAGCAAAAAAACGGCTATCCTTAAAAGTGTCTTCAGCGGGAAAGTTCAGGATATTTCGCTTCAGTTCATCTTATTGATCAGCCGTAAAAGACGCGATGCCATCATCGACCTGATAGCCGAAGCATTTATCAGCCTGTATAAGTCGTTCAAAAACATACATATTGTAAAGGTCATCACAGCCATTCCGCTTACTGATGCTTCCCGGAAACAGATTCTTGAAAGTATTGCCAACACTGTACCCGGAACCATTGAACTGATTGAGGAAGTAAATCCGGATCTGATTGGTGGTTATAAACTTATGTATGACAACAATGTTTACGATGCTACTGTATCAAAACAGATACAACAGCTCAAAAAAGAATTTAAAGACAATCTATATATTAAGCAGTTCTAACATTAAATAAAATGGCGGAAATTAAACCTGCAGAAGTATCGGCCATACTTCGCCAGCAACTGGCGGGGCATAAGACTGAAGTTGAACTAGAAGAAGTTGGCGTTGTATTGCAGATTGGTGATGGTATAGCCCGTATTTACGGTCTTACCAATGCACAGTCGGGCGAGCTTTTAGAGTTTGACAAAGACGACCTGAAAGCGATAGTTCTGAACCTTGAAGAAGACAATGTTGGCGCCGTATTGCTCGGTGAGTCCACAACAATCAACGAAGGAGATATTGTAAGAAGGACCGGCAGAATTGCCTCGGTAAAAGTTGGAGAAGGCATGCTCGGACGTGTAATCAACACTCTGGGTGAACCTATTGACGGGAAAGGCGAAATTAAAGGTACCCTGTACGAAATGCCTCTTGAGCGCAAAGCTCCCGGGGTTATCTACCGTCAGCCGGTAAATGAGCCCCTGCAGACCGGAATCAAACCCATCGATGCCATGATTCCCATCGGACGTGGTCAGCGTGAGTTGATTATCGGCGACCGGCAGACCGGCAAATCGTCAATTGCGCTCGATACGATTATCAACCAGAAAGAATTTTATGACCGTGGTGAGCCTGTTTATTGCATTTACGTTGCGATCGGACAGAAAGGTTCAACGATTGCCACGCTGATGAAAACACTGGAACTAAAAGGAGCACTGGCTTACACCGTGATTGTGGCTGCCACAGCATCTGATCCCGCAGCATTGCAGTTCTATGCTCCGTTTACAGGTGCTTCCATCGGCGAATATTTCAGGGATACCGGTCGCCCGGCACTTGTGGTGTACGATGACCTCTCAAAACAGGCTGTAGCTTACCGCGAAGTATCTTTGCTGCTGCGCCGTCCGCCGGGCCGTGAGGCTTACCCCGGTGATGTATTCTACCTGCATTCACGTCTGCTCGAAAGAGCTGCCAAAATCATCAACTCTGATGAGGTAGCCTCGCAGATGAATGACCTTCCGGAGTCATTGCGCCCGCTGGTTAAAGGTGGAGGGTCGCTTACCGCGCTCCCCATTATCGAAACCCAGGCCGGTGACGTTTCTGCATATATCCCTACCAACGTAATTTCAATTACCGACGGTCAGATATTCCTCGAAACCAATCTCTTCAACTCAGGGGTTCGCCCGGCTATCAACGTAGGTATCTCGGTATCGCGTGTGGGTGGTAATGCGCAAATCAAGAGCATGAAGAAAATAGCCGGTACCCTGAAAATTGACCAGGCGCAATACCGTGAACTGGAGGCTTTCTCAAAATTCGGTTCCGATCTTGACGCTGCTACCATGGCTGTTCTCGACAAAGGAAAACGCAATGTTGAAATCCTGAAACAAGGATTGCATCAAACCATGCCGGTTGAGCAACAGATTGCCATCATTTTCTGTGGAACACGTAACCTGCTCAGAAGGGTTCCGGTGAACAAAATCAAAGATTTTGAACACGAACTACATGTTACGCTGACTGAGAAACACCCGGATATCCTGAAAACACTTAAATCCGGACAACTCCCTGACGAAACTGTTGCTGCACTTGAAAAAGTGGCCCTTGAAATTAGTAAACGCTACGAAAAGTAAACCCATATAACCGGATTTCTGTAATATGCCGAATCTGAAAGAGGTCAGGATAAGGATTGAATCTGTTAAATCAACACAACAGATTACCAGTGCAATGAAAATGGTTGCAGCATCAAAGCTTCGTAAAGCGCAGAACGCAATCATTGCCCTGAGGCCTTATGCCAATAAACTGAAAGAAATTCTGGGCAACCTGAGCAATAGCCTTGAAGAAAACGGAAATAACCTGTATGGTGAAATCCGGCGCGAAGAAAAAATCCTGATTGTTTCTCTGGCTTCAAACAGAGGGCTTTGCGGAGCATTTAATACAAATGTAATAAAAGCCACCAAGTTGCTGCTCGATAAAAATTACAACCGGCAGTACACCTCCGGAAACGTAAGGCTTATCTGCGCAGGCCGCCATGTCACTGATTTTTTCAGCAAAAAAGGGTTTCCTGTGATCGACCGGAAAGATGCCCTGCTCGAAAAAGTAACCTTCGCCGGTGTATCAGAATTTGCTGAACAATTGATGGCTATGTTTGCCCGCAAAGAATTCGACAAGGTGCTGTTGGTGTATAACCAGTTTAAAAATGCTGCCGTTCAGAGGCTTGTAACCGAACAGTTTTTACCTGTGATGCCACCTGAGGTCAAAGGCAACAACGTGAACAGAAATGCAGATTATATTTTTGAACCCGGCCGTGAAGAAATTCTGGAAGAATTAATTCCGAAAACACTCAAAATTCAGTTGTATAAAGCATTCCTTGACTCGTATGCATCAGAACAGGGAGCCAGAATGACGGCCATGCATCAGGCAACCGACAACGCCAGCGAAATGCTTAAACAGCTTAAACTCTCCTACAACAAGGCCCGTCAAACGGCCATTACTACCGAAATCCTCGAAATCGTCAGCGGTGCCAACGCACTGAAGGCATAAGGGGATGAATTAACATGATGAATCAATAATTATTCTAATTGTCACCTTTTATGACCAATAAAACCGTAGAAAACGCTATAAATGAGCAAATCAAACGCGAAGAGCATTCCGCAAGGCTTTACCTTCAGATGGCTTCATGGTGCGAAGTAAACGGATTCCCGGGAGCCGCCGCATTTTTGTACAAACAAACCGAAGAAGAACGCATGCATATGCTTAAATTCGTTCATTACCTGAACGACCGCAACGGACATGCAATCCTTCAGTCACTCG
>CAZKCK010000055.1:0-21634 GCA_964550695.1 uncultured Bacteroidales bacterium
TTGAATGTTTTTTCGTAATTTTCCATCCTCAAATTCGTGAGCCATGAACAGCCATAAAGAATCAATCCGCTTCATTCATGAAAGCAATTAATAACAGCAAGGTTCTGGTTATCAACTACCACGCAATTGCAGATGGCAATAAATCGAGTCCTTCCGGTTCGGATGATGTGTATGCGGTAAGTCTTGCATCTTTCAATGAGCAGATTCAGTTTATCATTGGCAATCATATTCCGGTGGTAAGTCTTAACCACATCATCAGCAATCATTTACCTGATCAACTGTCGGTTGCCATCACATTCGATGATGGAAACGCAAGCGATTACGAACTCGTTTTCCCTTTCCTGAAAGCACTGAACCTGCCCGCAACTTTTTTCTGGCTTGTGGATCGTCTTAATCAGGGCATTGTAACGCAGCTTCAGGCCACAGAAATTATCAACAACGGGTTTAGCATTGGCTCCCATGGTATTTCGCACACCGACCTTACGCAGTTAACCCTGAATGAATTAAAATCAGAACTCATCAACTCCAAAGCTTTTTTAGAAACAATAACCCAACGCCCGGTCCACTTTTTCTCATTACCGTTTGGGATGTACAATTCAAAGATTCTGGAAATGGCTAAAAACGCTGGTTATAAAGCAGTTTTTTCTACTGATGTGGCACTGAACGACCCTGCTGAGCAGCCATTTTTAATCCACCGCTGGTCAGTCAAACGAAGCACCACCATGACTGAATTCCGGAAAATGCTTACCGACTGCAACAAAGTTAAAAGGGAAGGCATTCGGCACAAACTGAAGAATGTGCTGAAAAGGCTTACCGGAAGGGCATTTGCCGATTACATAAATAAACAAATCCATTAACGGAATAACTTAAATTTACTCCATCTATGCTGCTGGCTGTACAAATTTCTGTAATCATTTGCCTGATCGTGTTGCTGATGATGGTTTTGTATGCCCCTGTTTCCTGGATTTGTTCCATCCTGTTTAAAAAGGAAGTGAAGCGTTCAGAAACATTTGTTCCACCCGTGAGCATCATCATTGCCTGCCACAATGAGGTGGGTTTTATCAGACAGAAACTGGAATCATTTCTGGCTGAAGATGAATGGATTCCGTCTTCCGAAATCATAGTTGTTTCGAATGGTTCAACTGATGGCACCAATGAAGTGCTGGCCGCATACAGTGCCAATCCTGATGTTCATATTATCATTGAAAAATACCGCATATCCAAAATTCTGGCAGTCAACAAAGCCGTGAAACTGGCAAGGCATGAAATGCTCATTTTTTCAGATTGCAGGCAGCAAATGGAAAAAGGTTCGGTAAAAAGCCTGCTCATGAATTTTAACGATCCTGAGGTAGGGACGGTCACCTCCAAACTTTTGGATGCAGGCAGCCACGGAAAACGTTCTTTCAGGACCTTCCTGAATTTTATGGCAGAATGCGATGGAAAGTACGGCTCGGCCCTGAATGTGTTCGGTGCCCTGTATGCGCAGCGGAAGTCGGTCTTCAGGCAAATACCCGCACAATTGCTTTTTGATGACCTGTTTGTGATTGTCTCCACCATTTTGCAGGGCAAAAGGCTTATCATGGATCAGCAAGCGATTATTTATGATGTTCCGTTCAATGAATATTATCTTGAAAACAGGTTACAGCGCCTGGCCCGTGGCCTGCTTATTTTCATGTTTACGCAGTTTCGGATGATGCTGAAACTCCCGTTTTCAGTCTTTGTCAGGTTCATGGTTTTTAAATACCTGAAATTACTCCTGCCATTTGTGTTTATTGTTTTAAGCATCGATTGTATTTATTTTATGATGCATGCGGATGTTGTATGGGTCGCCGTTTTCGTTTTAGTTCCTGTTCTTCTTGTTGCTGTGAGCAAAGTAGTAAGGAGGTATGTAGTTCATTTTATAAGGATTAACTATCATTTTCTGTTGGCAAACCTTAAATATTTGTTTCTGAATTACCGCTCCAACAAATGGGAAAAGCTCAAAATGTAAACTGAAACAAGTATGAAGATTCTGCAGCTTTATTATAAAATGCCTTTCCCGATGGATGATGGAGGTGCTTACTCCATTTACCACAACACCCTGAGTTTGCTGAGCCAACATGCCGGAGTGAAAATACTTGCCATGAATCCAATGAAGGCTCCCGGTGACATGAATCGTTTAAGTGAAGATTTTATTAAAACCACTGGGTTTGAAAGTATTGTGGTTGATAACCGCGTAAAACCCTTCAATGCCTTGCTGAATCTGTTTAAAAAGTGGTCTTATTTTACAGAGCGCTTTCAATCACGTGCTTTCAGCGTCAGGCTGCGGCAAATCCTGAAAAATGAACACTTTGATGTCATTCTGTTAGAGCACTTGTATTTATGCCTGTACCTGAATGATATAAGAGCGTTTTCGAAGGCAAGGGTTGTGCTGCGTGAGCAAAATGTGGAGAATCAACTCTGGCACAATTATGCTGAAAAGGTGAGAAATCCGCTTGCACGGTTTTTTTATCAGACCGCTACCCGAAGGCTTGAATTATTTGAGAAGCAAATGATACAACGGGTTGATGGAATTGTTGCACTTTCACCTGTTGATGCGGCTTATTTCAGAACCAATGCTCCAGGAACTGCCGTAGCTGAAATTCCGGTATGTATTGATGCCAAACGGCTTGCATTCGTTGATACCGAAAAACAATATGAACATTTTCCGGTACTTTATCATCTGGGTTCAATGGACTGGAAGCCCAATATTGAAGGGATGAAATGGTTTGTGCGCAAGGTTGTTCCGCTGCTAAAGGCAAAACATCCTGAAATACTGATTTATATCGCAGGGAAGAATATGCCGCACTGGTTCTTCAGCAAGAGTGATAAAAATCTGATTGTTGAGGGTTATGTTCCGGATGCTGTAAAATTTCAGGAAGACAAGGCAATTTTGTTTGTGCCCCTGCTGAATGGAAGTGGAATCAGGGTGAAGATTCTGGAAGGGATGGCTCTGGGCAAAACCATTGTTGCTACTACCACTGCAGCCCGTGGCATACCGGTCACAGATGGTGATAACATTCTACTCGCCGACGCTCCTGAAGCATTTGCTGATGCCATCAACCGCTGTGTTGTTTCCGAAAAGTTTTGCAGATCAATGGGTCAGAACGCCAGGCGTTTTGCGACAGAAAACTATGATATTGGAAGGATAGGAGAAAATACGGTTTTGTTTTTCAATAAAATTATAGATGAGGGCAAGACGAATCAATAGACCAGCAAGTTAAGTATCAAGCAAGCTGAATCCTGCAAATACGCAGCAGTCCTTTAAAAACAGGTTATCCGTTTGTTTACTTTTGCCTTTGCAAATACCAATTGAACCGTTTGAACACAACCATCATTACCCGCCTCAAAAACTGTGTGTTATCAGCCGTTCCCAAAGCCCTGAAAACGGCATGGTGGCTGATTAAGATTACAGTTCCCGTCACATTTATTGTATTCCTCCTGAACTTTACCGGAATTTTGCACATCGTTTCGGGATGGTTGAATCCCTTTTTCAGCTTATTGGGACTTCCCGGAGAATCGGCCTTTGTGCTGATTACTTCCGTTTTTGCAAATGTTTATTCAGTTGTGGCTGTAATTTCAACACTTGGCATGCCCGTTCGCGAAGCTGTGATACTTGCAGTTATGTGCCTGATTTCTCATGGCTTTCTGATTGAGACGGCAGTATTGCGTAAAACAGGTTCCTCCGTCATCAGAATGTTGTTGCTCAGATTATCGGCAAGCCTGATTGCCGGTGTAGTGCTGAACCTTATTCTGCCCGATTTGCCGGGATATGTAAATGCCAGCGTTGCAATAGAAGAAACTTCATTTTTAAACAGTTTCATCAATTGGGGAACAACCATGTTTTTCCTTTGTCTGAAAATCATGTTACTTATTACTTCCTTGCTTATTTTGCAAAGAGTTTTGGAAGAATTTGGCATTATCAGGTTGTTGTCATTCTTATTAAAACCTTTACTGAAGGTTTTTGGATTGCCTGAAAGCACTTCATTGTCATGGCTGGTTGCCAACATTGTAGGCCTGGCTTACGGTTCAGCCATCATGCTTGAGCAGGTTGAAGAAGGCAGGCTCAGCCGCACCGATGCTGATCTGGTGAACCATCATGTGGCTGTATCGCATTCGCAACTGGAGGATCCGCTTTTGTTTCTGGCTATCGGCCTGCCCATGCACTGGCTGATGTGGCCCAGACTGTTGCTGGCCATTGCTGCGGTGTGGCTTCGCAGGGCAGAACTCAGTATCAGGAAGCGGCATTCCAAGAGCTAAACTCGCTAAGTAACAAAGCAGGCAGAAATTCTTTCAGAAATCTTTTTTAATCTTTCAACCAACTTTTTTTTGCCTGAATCCCGGTGAGGTTCATATACGCATGCCTGATAATGCTGCACATTTTTTTATAATTTGCCTTTGAAACTTCATCGCCGGGATTGTGATAATCGTCGTGAAAACCAGCCATATAACTTACAAACGGAATGCCTTTGGCAGCAAAAGGGGCATTGTCAGAACCTCCGCCTTTGCCAGCCGATTCACGCATTTTTATTTTCATCTCCGGCTCATAGGTTTTCTGTGTTGATTCTGAAATATCCTTCAACTGGCTGTAACCTTTCAGGTAAGATACCGAAAACTCATTGCCAAGGGTATCTTTAGACGAGCTGCGCGAAATCATATCGAAATTCACGTTCAGAACTATTTTTCCATGATCTTTTGGTGTATTCAGCACATAATATTTGCTTCCGAGTAAGCCCTTTTCTTCACCGGTCCAGGCTGCAAATATGAGGTTTACCGCGGGTTTAGTGTTACCGGCCACGAATGCTTTTGCCAGTGTCATCACGCCCACGGTTCCTGAAGCATTGTCGTCAGCACCATTCCAGATGTAGCCGTCATACATGCCCAAATGGTCGTAATGAGCACCAATAACAATACATTTTGATGTGTCGGCTCCTTTAACCATTGCCAGCACATTGCGGGTAGTAATTAATTCTGACTCGACAGTTATTTTATAACTGATGCTTTTGTTTTTCAACAGGCAAGAAACTGGTTTGGGAGTTTGGGCGAGGTCTTTTTCGAACTGCCTGATGTTGATGCCGGTTCCATCCAGCAGTGAATTTACTGCCCTGCGTGAAAGGCTGAACTGTGGTACCGCACTTTTGACTGAATCTGAGGGAATGCTGTACCTGAATTTATTTTGTGGCATTTCAGCATCACCTTCATAAACAGAACTATTGAATCGTACGGGGTAGTTTTTGGTTATTTCGGGCATCGAAGAGCCTTCATCCAGGATTTCGATAATGGCCACGGCGCCTTTGGTGGCTGCTATTCTTTCTTTGTTGTAAACCGGCAGACTTTCGATGTGTTCGGTTAATTTTCTAAACTTTTTATAAGCAATTGAATTTGTGTCATTATGACCCGGATAACCCTCAAGATATACAACAATCTTTCCTTTGATATCAATATTTTCATAGTCATTGTAACCATTTTCAGGATCGCATAATCCGTATCCCGCAAATACTACCTGGCCTTCGAATCCACTCCCGATTGAAGGAACCTGCATGTAATAATCAGTTTTGTAGTTCAATGAAAGCTTAGTATGGCTTTCATTATTTGTAGTGATGATTTCGAAAGCCTGATCGGGGCTGGTTTTGTATTTAATCAGCGAAAAATCCTGAAACCAGGTCCTTATCTTTTGCATCTGTTTGCCTTTCTGACGTTCAGCCCTTGTTGGTATAATTGTTTCAATATCACCCGCAGGTGCAGTACCGTAAACCTGAAACATTGAGGCAATATAGTCGGCTGCCATGAACATGCCTTTTTCACCGGTTTCGCGGCCTTCAGTCCAGTCAGAAGCCAGGAATTCAAGCTGACCTTTTATGACCGGAATCGTAATTTCATGTAAACCAGCATTATCAGTGTTGGTTTGTTGCGAAAAAGCTGAATAGCTTAAAAGCAGGAAAAAGATTGAGAGCAGGTGTTTCATTTTGTAAAGGGGTTTGATTGGTACCAGCAAATGTAAGGATTGTATTCCCCGGCAAAAAACTTTTACAAGGAAATTTGATTGTATTTTCATTCAGAGCATTTTTATGAATAAATCTGGTTAGAAGGTTTTAACATAAAAAAAGCCGGAAAACGAATTCTCCGGCCTTTCTAACAGAATAAGGTGTATTATTTACTTATCACAAATCTTCTGATAAGTTTTGAGGTTCCATTTGAGAGTTCAAGCAGATAAGTGCCATCCATGAATGTATTTACATCCAGCTTTGTAGTCGATTTGTCTTTTGTTCCAACAGGTTCGGCTTTTAAAACTTCCTGACCCGAAGCATTTAAAATACGGATATGGAATTCAGTATATACGCTGGTTTCGATCTGAAGGTTCAGGGTTTCCTTTACCGGGTTGGGATAAATTTCAAATTTTAAAGCATCATTAACTTCTGAAATACCAGTACAATCTTTAAAAGTTACCATGATAACATCAGCGTTCTGGCAATTGTGATTGTCAGTCACCATCAGGCTGAGTTCTTTGGTACCAACACCTGTTCCGGTTGAATCAACGGTGATAAGCGGAAGGGTTGAACCTGAAGGGCTCCAAAGATAAGAAGTTGCGTTGGGTGTGGTGCCGTCAACCGAAGCTGAGAGGTAAGAGCAAACAGTTATATCGGTTCCAAGGTTCACAACAGGCTTGGGATAAATGGTAAGCGTAATTTCATCGGTAAGCGATTCACAGGGAGCTTGTGAAACTGGTGTAATTCCCAAAGTGACAGTTCCATTCAGAATATCCTGATTACCCGGAGTGTAAACCGGATTCAGTAAATTGCTGTCGTTAAATGTTCCATCACCATTGGTTGACCAATTTACAACAACATTTGAGGTTGATGTGGCCTGTGAAAGGGTATAGGTGCTTCCTTCACATATTTCAGCATCATTACCCGCAGTAGCTGTGGCAGTTTTGCTGATACTCAGTACCATCGAATCAGTTGTATCACTTTCATTTAATCCGTAAGAGGTTAAACTAAGAATAACAGAACCGGCCGTAACATCTTCAGCACTTGGTGTATAGGTAGTTGAAACAGCATGTATATCTGCAAATACACCGGTTCCACTGCTATGCCAAACGCTTGAATCGGCATTGTAAGCTATACCAGAACAAGGGTAGGGTGTCTGTTCACAAACAGAGGCATCATTGCCGGCCCAGGCGGTAAGTTTCAGTTCGGGTGGGAAAACAATATAATCGACCCATGCAGCATCTAATCCAACCGTATTTTGAGCATCTTTAACATACTCCCATCTGAAGGTGTGGTTTCCGGCAAGTACAGGGTATGCAAATCTTTTCCAGTCCTGTTTACCTGCCCATTTGCCAACCATCAGGTCATCAATATAAAAACTGAGGTTATCATAAAAAGCTTCAGAATTGACTTTACGGTAGAAAGAAATTGAATCGTCGGTCAGCACATTGTAAACGATTTTAAGACCTGAAAGCTGGCCGTGCGTAATTGCCCCTGAATGTGCTGAGTAGTTTCCTTCATACTTAACTTCAGCGTCAATAAACCAATTTACATCACCATAAAGCTGCCAGTCAAATTTCTGAAAATTATTGGTTTCCCAATCTTCGACCAGGATGCCGAGTTTCTGCAGGAAGTTACGCGTATTGTTATGATAATCGGAGTGAACATAATTAACAAACAAAGCTCCCATACCATAATATGCAGTGCTGTTTACACTAACCGTAAAATCAACATTCACTGACTGTCCGGCAGCCAGATCGCCAAGGCTTACCGAAGGGTTTGAGATGGTGATGTATGGGTTGGTGCAGCTTAAATCACTGATTGTATTCACAGCAGTATAACTGCCTGTATTTTTTGTGGTAATGCGCATGGTGACGGTTTCGCCCGGATCAAGCTGCCCGTTGTTGTTGCCGGTGGCATCAAGAATTGACAGGCTCATGATTGTGGGTGCCGGAGCATGTGATTTGATTGTAAATGTGCTGATGGTTTCTTTTCCGTCTGCATCAACGGTTTTAATGTCAAACGGAATATCAAGGTTATCAGGGGTAGTGACGGCTACATCAAACTTAAAAGCATCATGAACGAATTTTGTCTGGTTCAATCCAATTGTACCATAAGTTTCAGTAGAGTCGGTGATGGTGATATAAGAAGACTGGCATCTCAGCGTAACTTCAACATTTTCAGCAATTGCGGTACCTGAATTCAGGACTTTTACGCCTAATAGTTCAGTCTCATTAAAGTCCATTTTTGCATTGCTGTTGCCAAAAGTTGTATCATTGAGCACGTAACCGTCTTGCATAAGGTTTGAAGCGGGTATAATAAACTCGATAGGAGAAACATAAGTCATGGCATGACCGCTGCGGGTATCGGTCCAGCAGGGGTAAACCATTCCTTCACTTGCTGTGATTGCAAGATAATCGCCCATGTAGCCATCAGCCAGACCGGGAATAGGAGAGGGTGTGAAAGAAACGTCGCTTACACGCATGTCAGTCCACGTTGCACCTTCATCTTCTGAATAAGCCATCCAGGCTTCGAGATCATTGGTTCCACAATTTCTGTCATCATAAAAAACCACAAACAGTTTTCCATTCGAATTATCAACGGTAATCCATGGGAGATACTGTTGTTTGGTAGTTGAAACATCTGTATTTACTTTTACAGGTGTTGACCATGTCAGCCCTTTGTCAGTTGATTTTATCATGTAAATATCAGAGGCACCGGTATTGGTACCGGGAACACCCAGATTGGCCCAAACTGCGTAGAGGTATCCGCGTGTAGGCCCGTTGCTCAGGTCAACAGCCAGACAGGGGAAAGAGTTGGTACGCATGTTTTTGTTTACGCCAGAAGTACGGGTACCCCTGATGTTGTTGATGATTCTTTTTCCTGCTTCCCATGTTGTGCCGCCATCAAGTGAGCGTGAAAAACCAATGGCTTTTTCATCACTTGGCCAACTGTCGTACACTGACCATATTGCATAAGCTTCACCATCGGGTCCTGATTTGAAGTTTACACCCTGATTGTGGCTACCTGCATTACAGGCATTACTCACCGAAACTGATGTTGACCATGAGGTTCCGTTGGTATTGCTGCGCGAAACATAAATCTGGTTGTTGTACATCCAGCCGTTGTATAAATTTCCTTTGTAGGTACTCGTAGGTGAAATATCAACCCAAAGGTGGTTCTTGTCGAGCATATTGAACATGCTTCCGGTAGCTACCTTTACAACACTCCAGTTGGTTCCCTGATTATCAGAATAGGATACACTCTGGCCGTATGCATTATCGATATAGCCTACAAAATATCTTCCATTCAGATTGATACAGGCTGCAGGGTCGCCACTGTTGCCTCCGCCGGCACCCTGAAGCTGACCGGTCCAGGTTGTTCCCATATCAGGCGATTCGAAGTAGTTTGCTCCATAAATACTCGAAGTATTCGGAAAATTTCCTGAATTGTTTGAATTCAGAAGTACATTCTTATCGGAGGGGTCAACCGCAATTGAATTCTCGCTTTGTGTTGAAGAGAGCTCAGTAACAGGCACATCCGGTGAGTCATCAATTAAAACACTTTTAAGGGTAACCCGGCTGCCCTTATATTTTGAAGCGGGTATGTTGGTAGGTGGCTGCACTGGAACCATTCCCAGTTCGGCCATTTTACGCCAGTAACCCATGTTGTCAATTTTTGTATCTACCTTATATTTAGGTGGTAATACAACTTTTTCCTGGGCGCTGGCAGCCATTGACATAAACATGCCCAGCAAAATAAACCCGATAAAGTAAAAAGTATGCTTCATTAGATGGTATGATTTTGAAAATATTGAATGATACAAAAGTAGCGGTTTTTGAATAACAGAAAGAAATTCATGCAGTTTTCAGAATATTGTTATTTGGTTATCTTTCCTTTTACGAAATTTGGAGGTCTTACGCGATGAAATGAAATCCTTTCATCAATAGTATTAAACTTCAAAATGCCAAAGAGTTGCCTGAACAACTATTTCTTTTTGGAATATGATGCAATGCAATGCAATTGCTCTTAATTTTGCAGTCAGGTTTAAAGCTAAGCATGTATATGGATAATCTTAAGGTTTTAATATTAGATGATGAAAAACTATACCGTGAAGAAATCGGGGAATTTCTTACTGATAACAGGTTTCTGATCAGTAAAGCAGCCAAACCTTCGGAGGCGTTTGAAATTCTTAAACGTACTGAAATCGACATAGTTATACTCGACATTCGTCTGCCTGAAATGTCAGGTCTTGAGGTACTTCAGAAGATTAAAAACGATTACCCCGGCATTGAGGTGATCATGATTTCAGGGCATGGCGATATGGATTCGGTCATCCAGGCCCTCAGGTTCGGCGCATCTGATTATTTTTCGAAACCTTTCAAACTGCTTGATGTGCTGACTGCAATTGAACGAACCAAGCGTTTTGTTGAGTTAAACAACCGGTTAAAGGAAATTGAAACCAATTATCAGTTTGTATCCAATAAACTGAATGAAGTATATGGCCATAACCTGGTTGGCAGTAGCAAGGCGATGAAGCAGGTAACCGAACTGATAGCCCGTGTAGCCAAATCAGATTCAACCAGCGTGTTGATTACCGGTGAAAGCGGAACGGGTAAAGAGTTGGTGGCAAAAGGTATACATTATTTAAGTCCGCGTAAGGATAATTATTTTTATGCCGTTAATTCCTCGGCCATCACTGAAACACTTTTCGAATCTGAGTTTTTTGGACACGCAAAGGGTTCTTTTACCGGTGCTTCTGAAAATAAAACCGGATGGTTTGAAATAGCAAATAAAGGCACACTATTCCTCGATGAAATTGGTGATTTGCCCATGAATCTGCAGACCAAATTCCTGAGAGTGCTCGAAGAAAGAAAAATCAGCAAGGTCGGAACACATAAAGAGATTGACATTGATGTAAGGATTGTGGCTGCAACGCACCAGGATCTCGAAAAGCTTACGGATGAGAAAAAATTCAGGCTCGACCTGTTTCACCGTCTTAACTCATTTGTGATCAATATTCCGCCACTCAGGGAGCGCAAAGAGGATATTCCTCCGCTTTTGCAGCATTTTATCGATGAATTTGCACGGAAACTGAATAAGAAGATTATTGGAATTGATGATTCGGTGTTTGAAGCACTGCTGATGTATAAGTTTCCGGGGAATGTTCGTGAACTTCGCAATATGGCTGAAAGGGCTATTATACTTTGCGATGGCAATAAGATAAAACCGGTTCATTTCCAGCTATCTAAAATTTCGAAACTCAAGAATACAGATTTTGATGATGAGATTTTTGACCTCGACATGATCGAAAAAAATACCATCATCAATGCCATCAAAAAGGCCAATTACAATAAATCGGGAGCTGCCCGGTTGCTTAAAATTACATTTCAGTCACTCGACAGACGAATTAAAAAGTTTGATCTGGTTTTTGAAAAACGCCTGAACTAATCAGTTTAATGCGTTTTCGGGGCAGATCTCCGGGCATTTGCGGCAATTGTTGCACTTTTCCCTGTCGATCACTAGTTTTTTATCACGTATAGAAACTGCCTTTTGCGGACATTTTTTGATGCATTTGCCGCATAATGTGCACAACTCACGGTCGATGAGAGGATGTGGCTTATCTTCATTTTTAATGATGCCCATTTCCGTTTCTTTGTACTCCCGGAGTGCAATTACCTGATTGTCATTGTAAAGATAATAAATAGCATCGCATCCGGTGCAAAATATCAACGAATTGATTTTTCCTTTTATTGGTGTTTTACAATACAGGCAGGCCAGCATGATTATTCAGGATAAATGGTAATGCGGTGTCAAAGATAGCAAGGTATGCAATGCCACACAAAAATTGTATTTCTAAATTAATCTGAAGTTTTTGTATTCACCTATTCTCCATCCGGTGTTTCGCTCAATAAAATGCAGAAAGGCAGCATTTAAACCAAAATTTTTGCGGGTCGGATCAAAACCAAAGTGCCAGTTTATCTGCTTTATGCGATTTTGCATCACTTCAGGATGGGTTTCATTAAATACACGCAATGAATCAATTACACCGTAATCAAATTCATTTGAATCACCCACATTTGCCTTTACCCATGAGTCGTTATGCCAGAGTTTATGAAAGGCAAGTTGTTTTGCCTGCTGTTTATCGGGCGATTTTACCCACCCATAGTGATACATAAAAGCTTTAGAAGGCTTTACACTGATGAGTTTTCCGTTCCATCTGAAACCCTGTGCATCCCTGAAAGAAGAAACTGCATTATTTTTCCTGACAATCCTGACCTCACGCCTATACCACCGCCGCGAATCGGCTACAAAATTATAGGAACCGTAAAAATGCAAATAATTGAGCAACAGTCCCTGAACTTTTACATTAGAAAGGTGCGCCTGCATATCATGATGTAAAACCTGAAGGTACTTTTCATGAAGGATTTCATCGGCCTGTATGTAAAATGCCCAGTCGGTATCCGGGGAAATTAATGCAAATGCCTTGTCAGTTTCAACAGCGAGTACCTGTCCGCCCTTGCGCAGACTGTCGTCCCACACTGACTGATGTATTCTGATTTTAGGTGAAGCAATGCTTTGTATCAGTTCAAGCGTGGAGTCATCAGAATTCCCTACCAAAACAACAAATTCATCACACAGGGGTAAAACCGATGTAATTGATTCAACTACAGGATAATCGAATTTTACCGCGTTTCTTACAATCGTAAATCCGGTAACTTTCATGCTCAAATATCAAAATGACCTGTATAATTATGCGGGCTGAATGCAAGAAGTTCCTGTTTCACAGCATCACTGATCTCTAGTTGCACGATAAATGCCCGAAGCGATTCTTTATCAATGGGTTTGCCAGTCCGGGTAAGTGCTTTTAATGCATCATACGGGTTTGGATAATTCTCACGGCGCAGCACAGTCTGAATGGCTTCAGCCACCACAGCCCAATTGCTTTCCAGATCGGCCTCAAGTTTTTGGTTGTTCAGGATGAGTTTATTTAATCCATTTAGAATTGAACTACAAGCAATTAATGTATATGAAAGTGGTACCCCGATGTTTCGTGTCACAGTGCTGTCAGTCAGGTCGCGTTGCAACCTGCTGATGGGCAGTTTAGTCGAAAGATGATCCAGCATCGCATTTGCAAGACCAAGGTTTCCTTCAGCATTTTCAAAATCAATCGGATTCACTTTATGTGGCATAGCCGAACTTCCAACTTCATCTTTTTTTACTTTTTGCCTGAAGTATTCCATCGAAACATATGCCCAGACATCGCGGCAGAAATCAATTAATATGGTGTTGATTCTGCGAAGGTTATCAAAAGAAGCCGCCAGATCGTCATATTGTTCTATCTGCGTTGTTGTTTGCTGCCTTTCAAGGCCCAGTGACGATTCTACAAACGTATTGGCAAATTCAACCCAATCAGTTTCAGGATATGCTGCATAATGCGCATTCAGATTGCCGGTGGCCCCACCAAATTTAGCTGAAACCGGAATATATTTCAGCGTCTGCAACTGTTTTCCGAGCCGTTCTGCAAAAACATAAAACTCTTTTCCCAGAAGGGTGGGAGAGGCCGGTTGCCCGTGTGTGCGTGCCAGCATGGGTATGTCTTTCCATTCAATTGCCTTTTGTTGGATATTGTCAGCAATTTTTTCGTAAGCCGGAATAATTATTTCTTTCAGGGCATTGCGGTATGCCAAAGGCTGTGCTGTATTGTTGATATCCTGTGAAGTAAGCCCGAAATGAATAAATTCTTTAAAAGTATCCAATCCCAGTTGGTCAAATTTTTCACGAAGAAAATATTCAACTGCCTTCACATCGTGATTGGTAACTGATTCAATGTCTTTTATCCTTTGCGCATCTGCAGTGGTAAAATTCATATGGATATCACGCAACGGCCTGAACATTTCGCGGCTTACTGAAAGAAGCTGTGGAAGCGGAAGTCTGCAAAGTGCTATAAAGTATTCAATTTCAACAAAAACACGGTTTTTAATCAGGGCTTCTTCAGAAAAGTATGCCGAAAGTGCACGGGTCTTAAGGTGGTATCTGCCATCGATGGGCGAAACGGCATTTAAAGGGTTTAAATCCATAAACAAAAATTAACTCGGTAAACTATCGTTTTAACTGGGCAAATTTACGGCAAACGTCCCACAAATAACTTTGTTTTTTAATTTCGCATAAAATTTAATCACTTTAACAGATATACGATTATGGCAATCCTGATTAAGAATATCAAAGAGTTAGTTCAGATTGATGACGGGCAACGCATCTGGGTCGCCGGAAAAAATATGGATGTTATTCATACGGTCAGCAATGCCTGGCTTTACATTAAAGATGATTATATTGCAGGATATGGCTCAATGGAAAGTCTTGATTACGAATCAATAATCACTGAATCGGACCATACGCTGACTGAGATTGATGCCCATGGCGGAATGGTTTTACCTTCTTTCTGCGATTCGCATACACATTTGGTTTATGCCGGCAGCCGTGAAATTGAATATGTGGATAAAATCAGAGGATTGTCGTACGAGGAAATTGCCCGCCGTGGCGGAGGAATTTTGAATTCTGCCAAAAAATTGCATGAATATACCGAAGAACAGCTTATTGATGAAGCCTTGCCGCGTCTCGATGAAATAATAAAGTATGGCACCGGGGCTGTTGAAATTAAAAGCGGCTATGGTCTATCAACTGAGGACGAATTAAAAATGTTGCGTGTCATCAGGCGATTAAAGGATATTTCACCCCTGACCATCAAATCAACTTTCCTTGGAGCACATGCGGTTCCGGCAGAATACCGTGGCCGTCAATCAGAATATGTAGATCTGATTATTTACGAAATGATACCAATGGTTGCTGCCGAGGAACTTGCTGATTTTATTGATGTATTCTGCGATCGGGGCTTTTTTACCGTTGAAGAAACTGACAGAATATTGCTCGCAGGCATGAAACACGGTCTTCGCCCAAAAATTCATGCGAATGAACTTGATTTTTCGGGTGGTATTCAGGTAGGCGTAAAATACAATGCCTTATCAGTAGATCATCTTGAATACACAGGAGATGAAGAAATTACGTGTTTGCTGAACAGCGATACCATGCCAACAATCTTACCAGGCGCAGCATTTTTTCTGAATATGGTGCATTCTCCTGCACGTAAAATGATTGAAGCTGGTTTGCCGGTAGCTTTTGCAAGTGATTTCAATCCGGGTTCTTCACCATCCGGCAATATGCAACTGATACTGTCGATGGCCAGCATTATGTACCGCCTTACACCCAATGAAGCTATCAATGCAACCACATTGAATACTGCATATGCGATGGGCCTCAGTGATGAATTGGGAAGCATTGCGGTGGGAAAGAGAGCCAATTTATTTATTACCAAGCCAATACCATCTGTTGAGTTCCTGCCTTATGCTTACGGGAGCAACAAAATCGCAAAAGTTATCCTGAACGGAAAGATCATATAAACCGTTTTCAGTTTTTATCTGGAAGAATTTTCAAAAAATCTGCTTTTTCAATATACTGTAAATCAATTATTTGAAAAATAATTGAAATTATTTTTAAAAATTTAGTATTATGTATTGCAAAGTACTAAAATATTGTTGTATATTTGCATTACAAACTACATTGTAAAACCCTGTTCATATGGTCAAAGTTGATACATCAGTAGCGCAAATGCGCAAAGGGGTACTCGAAATGTGTGTTCTTGCAATCATTTCGATACAGGAAGCATATGCTTCCGACATCATCGATAAGTTGAAGCATGCAAGGCTGATCGTGGTTGAAGGCACATTGTACCCAATCCTTACGCGTCTGAAAAACGACGCTTATCTTACCTACCGCTGGGAGGAATCGAATGCCGGCCCGCCGCGGAAATATTACACAATCACACCTGAAGGAAATCAGTTTCTTGATGAATTGAAATCAGGCTGGAGTGAGATGGTTGATGCTGTTAATCAAATTATTGTAAAAGAAACAAAAGAAAAGGAGGTTTCAGAATGAAAAAGAACTATTCAGTGAACATCGGTGGGCGCATTTTTAATATTGACGATGACGCTTATGCACGCCTGAACGCATACCTTGATGACCTGCGATCCTATTTTAAACAGGAAGAAGGTGCCACCGAAATTATATATGATATTGAAATGCGTATTGCAGATTTGCTTCAGAACAAACGTGAAGCCGGCACAATGGCGGTTACGCTTCAGGCAATACAGTCTGTGATTACAGAGATTGGCAGTCCGGCAGAACTTGGAAACAATGATGAACAAGAATCAAATCCGGTTCTTGCCCGTCAGAAACTGTTCCGCGATCCTGACCACAAGCTTCTGGGTGGAGTAGCTGCTGGAATAGCTGCCTGGCTCGGTATTCATCCCTGGATTATCCGTGGGTTGTTTATACTGGCCGGACTCTTTTATTTTATCGGAGTAGCTTTTTATTTCTTTCTCTGGCTCATCATTCCGATGGCCAAAACCCGGTCGCAGAAGCTTGAAATGTCAGGAAAACCCCTGAATATTGACAGCTACAGCCAGTTAAAAAGAAGTGAACACAACAGTCAGGGTAACCAACCTTTAAACAAGCTCTTCGGAACCATGGATGATATTATCAGATCCTTTTTTGATAAACTGTGGGCTTTATTACATTTTATACTGATTGTATTAAAAAAACTATCAGGACTGGCGTTAATCCTGTTGGTTTTGGGTCTTGTAATCGGATTCGGAATAACGGCCTTATTGCGTGAGCATTACTCATTTGAAGGTTTCAGACTGATGGGAATTACTTTTTTTGATTTCTTCCAATGGCTGGTTCCCGGCCTGGCAATCCGCTGGCAGTATTATTTTGCTGCATTACTGGCAATGGTTGGTCTTGGAGGTTTGTTTATTTCACTTGGACTCCGCCTTCTGGTTGATTGGCCACCGCTGCGCTGGCAGGTCATGTCGATATTTGGACTATGCATTCTGGGAGGTTTGGTGCTGGGTAGCTATACCACTTATGAGTTACAGTCGTCACGCCATGATAACCAGATGGATTATAGCCGTCAGGTTTATAAGGTTCCGGTAAATAAACGTTTGATAATTAATTTATTGGAAAAAAATCATGAAGATTTTGTGATGGAATCAAGAACAAAGGACAAGCGAAATTTCATTACTGCAACTGATATGGTTCTCGGGCAGACACGCCTTTCGATCAGGCCCTCGGAAACCGACAGTTTAACGCTGGTTAAAATGGCAACGGCTTCCGGTAAAAACGGACCAGAAGCCCAGAAATATGCCGCCGGATATGTACACAATCTCCTGCTGGCCGATTCAACCTTCAGTTTCGATCAGCAATACATTCTTTCGTATGAAGATGGTTACCATGATCATGATCTCAATTATATACTTTCAGTACCTGAAGGTATAAAGGTTTATCTGAATAAAAATGCATATTACACGGTGCCATGGTCTGATTTTAAAGATCATAACGGGAAAGAAGGCTGGTATCAGATGACAAAGGAAGGACTTCTTGAATTACCCGGTAACGTAGTAAAAGATTCAATCCAATAAGTACATATCTGGTTCTTCATTACCATTAAATTAAGCCGGTGAAATGCCGGCTTTTTTTACGCGTATTTGCATCTGAAAGTTTATTTTCATGAATTATTCAGGTCAATTACGCCCTTCTATACTTTTCTGCATTTGGCTTTGGTTTATTCTTTATATTTTTGTGCCACAAACTTTGATTTGTTCTTTACAGTTAATGTGTTAAATATCATATTATTATAAATAGAAACCAAAATCGTTATCCATGAAACAGCTTATTGAATGTGTTCCCAATTTCAGCGAAGGGAATGATATGGGTCTTATAAAGCAGATTACCGATCAGATTGAAACCGTTGAAGGCGTAAAGTTGCTGGATGTAGATCCCGGCAAGGCTACAAACCGCACTGTTGTTACATTTGTCGGTACACCCGATGCAGTTGTTGAAGCAGCATTCAGGGCCATTAAAATGGCATCGGTACTCATTGATATGAGCAAACACAAGGGAGCTCATCCACGGTTCGGGGGTACTGATGTGTGCCCGTTTGTTCCGGTAGCAAATATTACCATGGAAGAAACAGTGGAATATGCCCGTAAACTTGCAGCCAGGGTGGGAGCGGAGCTCAATATTCCGGTATATTGTTATGAAAGTGCTGCATTTGAACCCAAAAGAAGGAATCTGGCTTCTGTGAGATCGGGTGAATATGAAGGATTGCCTGAAAAACTTGTAAAACCTGAGTGGAAACCCGATTTCGGTCCGGCAGTTTTTAACCCCGGAACAGGAGCTTTGGCAATCGGAGCACGTGATTTTCTGATTGCAGTAAACTTTAACCTGAATACTACCTCTACACGCAGGGCAAATGCACTTGCTTTTGATGTACGTGAAAAAGGCCGGCCTGTGCGCGAAGGAAATCCTGTAACAGGTAAAATAAAGAAAGATGAAAATGGCAATGAAGTATGGATACCCGGCCCTTTAAAGGGTTGCAAGGCAATAGGCTGGTTTATTGATGAATATGGTATTGCACAGGTTTCGATGAATATCACCAACGTTTCAGTTACACCGCTGCATGTGGCATTTGAAGAAATTGTAAAGAAGGGGCTTGAACGCGGACTGAGGATTACGGGAACCGAAATTGTGGGGCTTGTACCTAAAAAAACAATCATCGAAGCTGGCAAGTATTTTCTGGCTAAACAACAGCGCAGCGTAGGAGTTGCTGAAAGTGAAATCATTAAAATTGCCATTAAATCGATGGGACTTGATGACCTGAAGCCGTTTATAGCTGAAGAAAAGATTATTGAATTTGTACTTGCCGCAAGTGAGAAGAAAAAAAGCCTCATTGACTTGACCTGCACTGGTTTTGCAAATGAAACTGCTTCAGAGTCTCCGGCTCCGGGAGGTGGTTCAATTTCAGCCTATATGGGTGCCCTGGGTGCTTCGCTGGCTACCATGGTTGCCAATCTCTCATCGCATAAACCGGGTTGGGACGAGCGTTGGGAAGAATTCAGCAAATGGGCTGAAAAGGGTCAGCAACTGAAAGATGAATTGCTGTTTCTGGTGGATGAGGATACCACAGCTTTTAACAAAATTATGGATGCTTTTGGATTGCCGAAAGGTACTGAGGATGAAAAAAATATACGCAAAAATGCAATTCAGGAAGCTACCAGGTATGCCACTGAAGTTCCATACAGAACCATGAAACGGGCATTTGATACGTTTGAATTAATTAAGGCTATGGCATCAGTTGGCAATCCCAATTCAGTTACCGATGCAGGCGTTGGGGCCTTATGTGCCCGAAGCGCTGTAATGGGTGCTTTCCTGAATGTAAAAATCAATGCAGCCGGACTTGATGATAAGGATTTTGCAAACGAAATTATTTTAAAAGGGGCCGAAATTGAAGCTCAGGCCATCGTTTTGGAGGCTGAAATTTTACAGATTGTAAATGAGAAGATTAAGTAAAACGTAACTGTTTTTTACATTTCCAATTTTCCCTGTTCGTATGTTTTTAATAAAAGGTGGCTATTTTGCTGCCTTTTTTTTATGAAGCTTGAACCAATTTTGTAAAAATGTCTTAAATTTAGACGTTTTTTAAGGCCTGGTTTTGATTTTTCATCATTTCGAAATATTAAATTTATTTGATAATAACCTGAAAATCAATAGTGAATATGAAGAAGCGTTTTATGATTTCAATGATCAGATATGCCAGTATAGTATTTATTACTGGAAGTTATCTATTGATTAACAGCGCAATAGCCCAGAATGAGAAAAGTGATTCCATTGATTTTAATGGAGGCATTGATTTAATGAGCCGCTATGTATGGCGGGGTCTTGATTTTGGGAATTGCCCGAGTATTCAGCCGTACGTAGAAGCTGATTATAAAGGCTACAAACTTGGTGCCTGGGGCGCTTACAAAACTACAGGGCAAGGGTGGCAGGAAACTGACCTGTACCTTACTAAATCCTTTGAGCATGTAACGTTTGCTGTCTGGGATTACTATTCATACAATGATACTGTAGGGGGTGATTTTTTTAACATTAAAAAAGAAACTACTCCTCATATGCTTGAATTACAAGTGATTCTTAATGGCGGAGAGAAATTGCCACTCAAGCTACTGGGTTCCTGGTTTTTCTATGGAGCCGCCCCTGAAAAAAGTTTTTATGTTGAACTTTCTTATTCCACGGAACTTGCAAATGGTAACAGCCTTGACTTTTTTTGCGGAATGACACCCCAAAAAGGATATTATGCTTCAAAAACTGCGGTGGTAAATCTGGGATTGAAATATGCTAAAAGTGTGCAGGTTACTGAAAAATTTTCATTGCCTGTTCAGATTTCACTGGTAATGAACCCTGACCAAAAACAATTGTATTTAGTTGCCGGAATTTCTTTATAATTGAATAAAGATGAAAAATAGATTTAAAAATCTGAAAACCAATGACAGGATATTATTCGTTCTTTTGATATCAGCCATTTTATCGTTCTCGATTTTTATGGCAATCTATCAAATCAATCACCGGCAGTCGAAATTGCTTTTAAATTCTTATTATGAGCAACTTCATGAAAGCGTGGATGCAGGTGTTAATAATAAAAATGAATCATTAAAACTTGTAGTGTATGATTACACTTATTGGGATGAACTGGTTAAAAATGTTCATTTAAAAGACTCAGCATGGTTTAATGAAAATATTCCTACGATTGTAAATTCGTTTAAAACTGATTTTGTGGCTGTTTATAACCTGAATGAACTGGGATTGAGCATCAATTTTAGCGAAAAGATTAAAAATCCGTATGCGGGTATCATTCCGCCGGAAGTGTTTATTCAGCTTTATAAAAACAGGTTTTGCAGTTATTTTATTGAATGTCCTGACGGGATCATGCAAATCAGTGGCGCTACCATACATCCCACAAATGATCCTGACCGGAAAACGGACCCTCAGGGATATATGTTTGTTGGCAGATTATGGGATAAACTGTTATTAGATGATATTGGGAAAATGACCAATTCAGTCGGGGAAATCAAAAACCCTTCTGATACGCTCTTCCCGGTTTCAGAACAGACTGTAAAAGTCCTTTATCCTTTAAATGGCATTGATGGTGAACCATACAGGATGCTGGTAATGACAAAGGAATTTGGTTTTCTGCAGCAATTTAAAGGATTTGCGAATTTAATCATGTTTTTGTTCATCGGAACATCCGTGTTTTCATTGCTTGTATTTTATTTCGCCTCAAAACGTTGGGTAGGTAAACCCCTCAAAGCCGTTGGTAGAATTCTTGAAAATGAAGATATTGAACAAATAAACCACCTTAAACGCCTGCATACTGAATTCAGGGAAATAGGAATCTTATTTGAATCTTTCATGCACCAAAAAGAGGAATTGGTCGCAGCTAAAATAAAAGCCGAAGAATCTGACCACCTGAAATCAGCTTTTCTGGCCAACATGAGCCATGAGATACGGACACCCATGAACGGAGTGCTCGGATTTGCAGAATTGCTAAAGGATGATACCGTGTCAGTTGAAACACGTCATGAGTACCTGGGTATTATCACACGAAGTGGTAAACATTTGTTAAGCCTGATTAATGATATTATTGATATATCAAAAATTGAATCAGGACTGATGAC
>CAZKCK010000056.1:0-14119 GCA_964550695.1 uncultured Bacteroidales bacterium
CGGGCCAGATTCGCCAGCAACAACACCTGTTTTTCGTTTTCATTCAGGTATTTACATAATTTGCCTGTATTGCAATTTATCAGGGTTTTCTGAGGCCACTGAGCAAAAAGATCATTATATTGCACCTGAGCCATCATTGAAGTGAAACTAAAAAAAAGCAGGATGGAAAGCTTGAAACGCATTTTTATTGACAATAACGGTAGTCTGGTATTTTGATTGCCTGCAATCACTTTTTCTTTGTCTTTTACCATTTACCAATCACCAATCACCAATCACCTTTTACCATTAACCTTTCACCCTTCACCTTTCACCCTTCACCATTCACCCTTCACCATTTGCCCTTTACCTTATTTTCTATTCAGTTTCCACAGCAACTTGTATTTATACCCGGTGGCATGAGCAGTAATTTTACAGATTGTAAATCCTTCCTTGCCATCCAAAAAACCCTTGTATATCAAGTAGTTTTTAATAAACTTGAACATTGGGCTGAAAATGATTTTCAGGTAACATGCGTGCTTCCCCTGCTGATGCAGTGCATGCGCAGCAATCGTAGCAAATTTGATGGCCTGAGCTTTATGCTCTGCAACCGAGTAAAATGAATAATGTAATAAATCGCCCGAAAGATGGGCAGTTGAACAACCGGGCCTGAGCATGTATTTGTCGTGCGGGTTTACACCACCCCATTTGCCCTTGCTACTGTCCCATAATCTGAGTTTTATGTCAGGATACCAGCCCGAATGATGTATCCATTTACCACCATAATTGGTTAAGCGGTTCATGCTGTAACCATCATGTTTCCAATTTGCTTTGGCCTGTAATACTGATTTTTGCAATTCCGGGGATAATGCTTCATCAGCATCAAGTGATAGAACAATGGGATGCAAAGCCTGAGTGATGGCATAGTTTTTTTGTTCGATGTATCCTTCAAAAGCATGTTTTACAAATCGTACATTTTTTTGAAGACAGATTTCTTCGGTTTTATCCACCGACAATGAATCCACCACCACAATATCATCAGCCACAGGCAATACCGAATCGATGCATCGTCCGATATTCCTTTCTTCGTTAAACGTAATAATTACAACTGAGAGCTTGATCATATGTTTAATTAAATGGCTGTATTGGCTTTATTTTGAAGCCTTTGTTGAAAAACCATGTGTGCCGATGCTTTCTCCCAAAACCTGGTAATGCCCTTTGCTATATGCAATTAAATCTATCTTTTGCAGATCAATTGCTCCATTCCTTTCATTTACAAGCGAAGCGTTGGCATGCACAGCTACTACATTGGCTATAAACATTGCATGTGAACCCAGCAATTGAATATCCGAAACAATACATTCAATATTTACAGGAGCTTCCGCAATCAGGGGCGATTTTACAATTTCCGACTTTACAGGTGTAAGCCCCATTTCCGTAAATTTATGATGATCGCGTCCGGATTTTACACCACACCAGTCAGTTGCGTAAGCCAATTCTTTGTTGGTCAGATTAATTACAAAATCCATCTGGTTTTTAATCAGGTGGTATGAAAATCTTTCAGGTCGCACTGAAATGTAACACATTGGGGGTTCTGAACAGATTGTGCCTGTCCATGAAATGGTGATAATATTGTTAATTTCATCATTTCCGCATGAAACCATTACTGCAGGCAGCGGAAACAAAATTGTTGAAGGTTTGAGAAGGATTTTATTCTCCATTTCTGTGGTTTAATTTGCGAACGAAAATAAACGTTTTTTTGATTGAACCCCATCATTTATACAACGAAACAGTGAAAAATTAGGCTGTAAGCCGGAAGATATGTATTTTTGCATGACGGTCAGTTTTTAAGCAACTTATTAATTTTCATGCAGGAAACTATTCTAATCCTTGATTTTGGATCGCAATATACCCAACTGATAGCCCGCCGGGTACGTGAGTTAAATGTATATTGTGAAATTGTTCCATATAATAAAATTCCTGAAATTCAACCACATATTAAAGGTGTAATTCTGTCAGGAAGCCCGTATTCTGTTCGTGATGAAGGTTCACCCGCGCCCGACCTCACTGCTGTAAGAGGAAAAATACCAATGCTTGGTGTTTGTTACGGTGCTCAGTATCTTGCCCAGAATTCAGGAGGAGTGGTCACGGCCTCAAAAATCAGGGAATATGGCAGGGCAAACCTTGGCTATATTGATACAAGCAGTGAGCTTTTACACGGAATGTCAGTCGGTTGCCAGGTCTGGATGTCGCATGGGGATACAATTCTTGAGGTGCCTGATGACTTTCAGATGATTGCCAGCACTGCCGATGTAAAGTTTGCCGGTTACAAAATTAAACATGAAACCACCTATGGTATTCAGTTTCATCCCGAAGTATATCATTCAACTGAAGGAACCATTTTATTACATAACTTCATTGTACATATCTGCGGCTGCAAGCAAAGCTGGACACCCGGTTCTTTTATAGAAGTTACCGTAAATGAACTGATGCACAGAATTGGCAATCAGAAAGTTGTACTTGGTTTGTCAGGTGGGGTTGATTCAACTGTAGCAGCAATGTTGTTGCACAAAGCTATTGGCACAAACCTGCATTGCATTTTTGTTGACAATGGGTTGCTCCGAAAAAATGAGTTTGCCACGGTTCTGGAGTCCTATAAAGGTATGGGTTTGAATGTAAAAGGTGTAGATGCCACCGACCGTTTTCTCAATGCTTTGGCCGGTGTGAGTGATCCTGAAACCAAGCGCAAAATTATCGGCCGGACTTTTATCGAAGTATTTGATGCAGAAGCACATCAGATTGAAGATGTACAATGGCTGGCTCAGGGAACAATCTACCCCGATGTGATTGAGTCAATTTCAGTAAACGGACCATCAGCCACTATTAAATCACATCACAATGTGGGTGGTTTGCCTGACTTTATGAAGCTCAGCATTGTTGAACCCCTTCGCAGCCTGTTTAAGGATGAGGTAAGGCGTGTGGGACGTGCAATGGGTTTAAAGAGTGAATTACTCGGAAGGCATCCTTTCCCCGGCCCGGGCCTCGGCATTAGGATTTTAGGAGATGTTACCCGCGAAAAACTCGAAATACTGCGCGAAGCAGATTCTATATTTGTTGAAGGCCTTAAGCGCGAAGAATTGTATGATACAGTATGGCAGGCTTTTGTAGTTTTATTGCCTGTTCAGGCCGTTGGCGTAATGGGCGATGAACGTACCTATGAAAATGTTGTGGCGCTAAGGTCAGTTGGTTCCACAGATGGCATGACCGCTGATTGGTCACATCTGCCCTGGGAATTTCTCGCCAGAGTTAGCAATGATATTATTAACCGTGTAAAAGGTGTTAACAGAGTGGTTTACGACATCAGTTCAAAACCACCTGCAACAATTGAATGGGAATAAGCTGAACATTTCAGAAAGGAATTTTTATGAAGAAAGCCCTCTTGTTATTTTTTGTAATCGTTATAAGCAACTTAGCTGTTTATTCACAGGAACCTGTACCTGTTAAAAAGTCAGAAACCATCAGGATGATCAATGGAATTGAGTACTACATTCATACCATTGAAAAAGGTCAGACGCTGTATAGCATCAGCAAGGAATACAGTATAAGTCAGGATGAGCTGCTGGTATTAAATCCGCAATTGAAAGAGGGACCTCAACCTGGTCAGGAACTGAGGATTCCGATCGTGAAAGCGGTTCCCGGTCAGGTTACAAATACTGAGATCTCTTTTATTTATCACATTGTAAAAAAATCAGAAACGCTTGCCTCCATTGCGCGTATGTATGGTGTGGGTGAGTCAGAAATTTTAAGTGTGAATGGATTGAAAAATAGCGAATTACATCCAGATGCTGTACTTAAAATACCAATGGATTATTCTTCGATGATGAGCAATGCTAAGCAAAGCGGCAAAGAAACCGAAGTAAAAAATGAATTTACTGATTATCAGATTGCAGGCAAAGAAACGTTATATAGTATTTCCAGAAAATTCAATGTTGCAATTGCAGACTTGCTCGAATGGAATCCTGAACTCCAGAATGGACCTAAAATCGGGCAGATTATTAAAATCGGGAAACCTACACCTAAATCAAAATCGGGTGAAAACAGCCTGTACATTGAGCATAAAGTAAACCGAAAAGAAAGTCTTTACGGAATAGCCCGGCACTATAGCATGAGTATCGATTCAATCAAACTCTTTAATCCCGGCCTTACTGAAGCATTGAATGAAGGGCAGATTATACTAATTCCCAAAGACCGGAAACTTTCAGCCTACATTACCCATACTTCAGTAGCTAATGAAAAAACAAGCGAAATAGCAGAAAATTATGCTGTTACTGAAGAAAAACTTAAAGAAGCCAATCCTGGTCTGGGTGAAAAAGTCAAAAAAACGGAGTCAATTAAAATACCTGTTGAATCTCAGCCTGAAACAGTAAATCCTGCAGAAACCATAAGTAAATCGTCAGAAACCGAAGATGCTGTTTGCCCTGCTGATTACAAACACCGGGATGATGAGTTCAGGGTTGCGCTGATGTTGCCTTTCAGTTTGGATGATTATGATACGCTGGCTTTTATTAAAAACAGAGGTAAAAAAGTGAAAGATTATCCTTTCTTCAAGTACATTCAATTTTATGAAGGAGCATTAATGGCGCTTGATACCCTTGAAAAACAAGGTCTGAAAGCAAAAGTATATGTGTATGATGTTTCGAAAGACGTTGAAAATACCAAAAGACTTCTTCAAAAACCTGAATTAAAAGGGATGAATATGATTATCTGTCTGGCCTTTACAAAGAATTTTGAAGCGGTTGCAGATTTCGCCAAACACAATTCGATACCTGTGGTGAATGCCATTTCAAAGCGTGATGAGATAATTAAAGATAACAATATGGTTTTTAAAGCAATGCCTTCAGAAGAATACCTTGCTGATAATATTGTTAACTTTCTGAAACAAAAACATGTCAAACAGAATGTGCTTATAATGCGTGCAAATAAGTATCAGGGAACTGCCCTTTGCAATAGCCTGAATGCTAAAATTAAAAGCTTGTTTAAAGAAAATCAGTCCGGTTCACGCGTTGTTTATCTGAACGATAGTTTGGTTCATCTGAATAAAAACCTTAAACCCGGTTATGAGAATATTGTCATCAGTGTAGCTGAAAATCAGGCATATATAATGGATTTGCTCAGAGTACTGTCTTCAAGGCGCGATACATTAAGGTTTTCGGTCATCGGGCTTCCTTCATGGGACGAATTGAGCAATCTTGAAACCAATCGCCTGTCAGAATTAAATGTACACATGGTCACTCCGTTGATTGTTGATTATTCAGATACTCAGACGAATGAATTTGTAATGAAATTCAGAGAAAAGTATTTAATTGAGCCTGATGAACTTGCGTTTAAAGGATATGACCTTACATTGTATTTCATGAATGCCCTGATGCGTTTTGGTACTAATTTTCAATCGTGTATCCAAAATTTGAAAGTGAATACGCTACAGTCCAAATACGCCTTTGTTCGGCAGGGAAATCATGGCTATGTAAATTCAATCTGGAATATCTATTATATTCAGGGATTTAAACCAATTATCCTGCGTTAATATGTTTTATTTCTTTTTCCGGGGATTGTATACTGATATAAAAGATACCTTTGCAATACATTGAATAAAGCATTCTGATTACTATATTTTGCTGAATTATAAAATATTACCATTCTCAAATGAAAACAACTGCGTTTACTAAAATTCATGAAGCATTGGGAGCCAAAATGGTTCCATTTGCAGGCTATTATATGCCGGTTCAATATGAAGGACTTATAGCTGAACACCTTACCGTACGAAAGGCGATAGGGGTTTTTGATGTTTCACACATGGGAGAATTCTGGGTTAAAGGCCCGAAAGCTTTTGATTTTGTGCAATATGTAACTTCAAATGATGTTGAAAAACTCACCGACGGCAAAGTTCAATATTCGTGCTTCCCCAATGGAAAAGGTGGAATTGTTGATGATTTGCTGGTCTACCGTATCAATGCTGAAACCTACCTGCTGGTGGTGAATGCTGCCAATATTGATAAAGATTGGAATTGGTGTGTTCAGAATGCTGAAGCAATGGGCCTTACAATCGGGAAAGACCTTTATAATGCATCAGATGAAATTTCACAACTCGCAATTCAGGGCCCGCTCGCGCTCAAAGCAATGCAAAAATTAACTTCAACACCGGTTGAAGATATGGAGTATTATACCTTTAAGAAACTGGAGTTTGCAGGTGTGAAGGACGTGATTTTTTCAACTACAGGTTACACTGGTTCAGGTGGTTGTGAAATCTATATGGCAAATAAGGATGCTGAAAAAATCTGGAATGCGGTTTTTGAAGCAGGTGCCGAGTATGGTATCAAACCCATTGGCCTTGGAGCCCGTGATACGCTCAGGCTTGAAATGGGATTCTGCCTCTATGGAAACGATATTAATGATACAACTTCACCCATCGAAGCCGGTCTGGGTTGGATCACCAAGTTTACCGATGCCAAGAATTTTATCGACAAAGAATACCTCCTGAAGCAAAAAAATGAAGGGGTTAAACATAAACTCGTTGGTTTTGAGATGATTGATAAAGGTATTCCACGTCAGCATTATGAAATTGCCGATGCCAATGGAAATATTATCGGGGAAGTTACATCCGGAAGCATGGCGCCCGCCCTGAATATTATGGTAGGAATGGGTTATGTGAATACTGAATATTCAAAACCCGGATCCGAGATTTACATTATCATCCGCAATAAAAATCTGAAAGCCAAAGTTGTAAAATTCCCGTTTTATAAAGGATAGCATTAATTGATATACATTCAAGGTAGGAGGGTAGTTGCCTTTCTACCTTTTTTATTGTTAACGATGACCAATTTTTCAGAAATAATTAACCGCGAAGGAACAGCATCCGTAAAGTATGATCTGCGCAAACTGATTTTCGAGCGGGCTGATGTAATGCCAATGTGGGTTGCCGATATGGATTTCAAAACCCCGGAGTTTATTATCGAAGCCATTCAGCAGCGCCTGAACCATCCGGTGTTGGGATATACTTTCAGAGATGAAGGATTTGCAGCTTCAATGCAATCATGGTTGTTGCGTCGCCACAATTATGATGTTCAGCCTGAATGGGTTTGTTTCAGCCCCGGAATTGTATCAGCTTTGGTATTGCTCATTGAAGCCTTTACAAAACCTGAGGATGGCATTATAATTCAGACTCCGGTATACCATCCGTTTATTCATGTTCCTAAACACTTAGGACGTAAAGTGCTGAACAACGAACTTCTGTTAATTGATAATCAGTACTTTATTGATTTTGAAGATCTTGAAGTAAAGGCCCGGGAAGCGAAAATGCTGATATTATGCAGCCCGCACAACCCGGTCAGCAGAGTATGGAAACCGGAAGAACTAAGCCGCTTGGTACATATTTGTCACAAATACAACGTACTGATTATTTCTGATGAAATTCATTCTGATCTGATTCTTGAAGGTTACAGGCATACACCGCTGGCTGTGGCTTGTCCGGAGTTTGCTGATGATATAATTAGTTGTTATGCACCAAGTAAAACCTTTAACATAGCCGGTCTGGCCACCAGTGCAGTGGTTATCAGTAATAATGAAAAACGCAGGTTGTATCTGGCCACACTTGAAAGGCTGCATATGGGTATGGGAAACCTTTTCGGGGCAGTTGCTTTTCAGGCAGCCTACAATCATGGTGATGCATGGCTTGATGAGATGCTGGCCTATCTGAATCAGACTGTTAAATTCGTCAAAGAGTTTATCAATGAACGGCTTCCGGTTGTAAAACTGATTGAGCCCCAGGCTACTTATATGTTGTGGCTCGATTTCAGGTCATGCGGCATGAATGATCAGGAACTCAAAAATTTTCTGATTTACGAGGCCGGGATTGGTCTGAACGACGGTTTTTTGTTCGGAGCCGGTGGGGAAGGCTTCCAACGAATGAACATAGCCTGTGCACAACAGGTTGTTGCAGATGCTTTAATTAAAATTGAGAACGCATTGAAAACCAAAGGAATATTATGATAAAAGCTGCCATTTTTGATCTTGATGGTTTGCTCATCGATTCTGAACCTCTCTGGGAAGAAGCTGAGATGAACGTTTTTGCACGGCTCGGCATTCTTGTTACGAAAGATATCTGTTTGAAAGTTAAGGGATTAAGAATTGATGAATCAATCAAATATATATGTAGTCTTTTTCCGGTCACAAACCCGGATTACAAAAAACTTGAGACAGATATAATGTTTGAAGTCAAAAGGTTGATTCTGGAAAAGGGAAAAGGAATGCCCGGAGGCGTGTATATCCTGCATTTTTTCAGGGCCAGAGGAATGAAAATTGCACTTGCTTCCTCCTCAAAGATGGAAATTATTCAATCCGCTTTGAAGAAACTTGGGATTTCTCAAAATTTTCATTTTATCCATTCTGCAGAATATGAGGAATTTGGGAAACCGCATCCATCTATTTTTATTACTGCGGCCAAAAACCTTGGCGTTAACCCGACTGAATGCGTTGTTTTTGAAGATTCGTTGCATGGGGTAATTGCCGCTAAGGCCGCCCGCATGAAAGTTGTGGCACTGCCCGAAGAGGCTTCCCGTAATGACCAGCGCTTTGCCATTGCTGACCTTGTACTCGGTTCGCTCCTGCAATTCAAGGAAGAACATCTTTCATTGCTTTGATTTTGTTTTCAGTTTAACTTTGCCCCCGATAATACACGATCATTATGTTTGTAAAAAAACTTGCTGAAGCAGCCTGCACGGTAGTCAATAACTTGTACAATCACACGATTGAACCATCTGCATTTACCATCAATAAAACACGTAAGGAATTCACAGGCGATTTTTCGCTGGTGGTTTTTAATGTCGTAAAAGTTTCACGTAAATCACCTGAACAAACTGCAAATGAGATAGGTATTCAGTTGCAATTGCTTCTCACTGAAATTGAGTCGTTTAATGTGGTGAAAGGCTTCCTGAACCTAAAGCTCAGTACTGCTTTCTGGCAGGATTTTGCTGCAAAAGAATGGAAAAACCCAGACTTCGGAATAAAGGAACCTGAATTGGATGCAAAGCCCTATCTGATTGAGTATTCGTCGCCCAATACCAATAAACCGCTTCATCTGGGGCATATCCGAAACAATTTACTTGGCTATTCGCTCTCAAAAATTTTTAAGGCCAATGGTCATCAGGTAGCCCGGGTGAATCTTGTGAACGACAGAGGAATACACATCTGTAAATCGATGCTGGCCTGGCAAAAGTGGGGTAACGGAGAAACGCCTGAAACTTCAGGTTTAAAAGGCGACCACCTGGTTGGTAAGTATTATGTGGAATTTGATAAGCATTATAAAGCAGAAATTCAGGAACTTGTAAATAGTGGAGTCGACAGGGAGGATGCCGAAAAGCAGGCACCTTTAATCAGGGAAGCACAACAGATGCTTCTGGGCTGGGAGCAGGGCATTCAGGAAGTACGTCAGCTTTGGACCATGATGAACAATTGGGTGTATCAGGGTTTTGACGTAACTTACCGCAATCTTGGTGTAGAATTTGAAAAAACATATTATGAATCAAATACTTACTTACTAGGGAAAAAATTGGTAACTGAAGGACTTGAAAAAGGTGTGTTCTTCAAAAAGGACGATGGTTCAGTTTGGGTTGATCTCACGGCTGATGGCCTCGATGAAAAACTGGTTCTCCGTTCAGATGGTACTTCTGTATATATAACCCAGGATTTGGGTACAGCGCAGTTACGTTATGATGAATATGAGCCTCAGCAAATGACTTATGTGGTTGGAAACGAGCAGATTTATCATTTTGATGTGCTGAAACTTATTCTGAAAAAACTGGGTAAACCTTTTGCTGATGGTATTTTTCATCTTTCGTACGGTATGGTTGAATTGCCGCAGGGTAAAATGAAATCGCGTGAAGGAACAGTTGTGGATGCTGATGATTTGATGGATGAAATGATTTCAACAGCCAAAATTACTACAGAAGAACTTGGTAAGCTTGAAGATTTTGACTCGGATGAGGCCATGCAACTCTATAAAATGATTGGCTTGGCAGCACTTAAATACTTCATTTTAAAGGTTGATCCCAAGAAAACCATGATGTTCAACCCACAGGAATCAATTGATTTCAACGGAAATACAGGACCTTTTATACAATATACACATGCCCGGATCCGGTCAATATTCCGCAAAGCAGGGGAGTGGTCGGCTTCAGATTTTAGTGGAATAAATTTTAATGTGCAGGAAATTAATTTATTACGAAATTTATATGAATTCCCTGAAACAATTCAGCAGGCTGGTACCGAAAATAGTCCGGCACTGATTGCAAATTATACATATGAGCTTGCCAGGGAGTTTAATCAGTTCTATCACGAAATCAATATTTTACGTGAACAGGATCAGGCTGTAAGGAATTTCAGGATTGCACTGACCGTATTTACCGGAAATGTGATTAAAACAGCGATGGATTTGCTTGGGATTGAGGTTCCTGAACGGATGTAAGACTTTCTTAAAACTTATTTGTTTTTTCGAATCGCAAACTGCGTTTCAAAAGCCCCGAGATCAGGTGTAACATCGCGCAGATGACCATAATAATCGGTTTCAACATCCATCGGAATGCCAAAACTCCGAGCTGGTGACAGGCTGTCAGGTTCCAGATTCATTTTGCCGGGATCAACAAAAATCGGATCATCATTTATCAGACAACTTTTGAATACATTAATATCCGTAGTATTCATGCGTGTGCGTATCATGCAATGGTCAAATGAATAGGTAAAAGTTGAACCTTCAGGCTGTGTTCCAATAAGAAGTTCATCATCAAGATTGCCATAAATGATTGAATTACCGAAAAATACTTCAGAGGGGTTCACATTCACGATTTCATCAGGCGGGTCAATATAATAGTTTTTAATCACCAGAGATGGTGTCTGCCTGACAGCATCCGACCAGAAATTCCCAACAGTTGCATGCCTGAAGTTGTAAATACCACCGTTCAGGGCAATTGCATATTCGCCACAATTGGCAAAAACACAATTTACTGATGTTAATGTGGTTGCATTGCATGACAACCCTCCCAGCTTCATATTCTCGATGCGGGTATTGTTTAATATGAGTCCAGGAAATTCACCTGCTGCTGTAATGTCTGCCTGAATACCAAGTGTACCATTCTGGATAATTGCATGATTAATTTCATTGTTGATGCTTCCAGCTGCCAGCCAGATTCCGTTCCATTGGCCGGGCAAATCCTTATAAAAATCATCAAGCCTGTCGTTTCTGAAAATTACCTTTTTCTCTGCACTTCCGTTAACCTTCAGGGTTCCCTCTTTGTAAACCATCAGGATACCATTGTTGTGAAAATAAATCTTGGTTCCTTCCTGAATTGTCAGCATACAGGCTGAATCCACTACAGCCATCCCGTAAATCACATGTGGTTTTTCGCTGGTCCACACATCGTTGCAGTGAATGATTGAATAAGCAGGGAAATTTGAAGGGAAATGGTCGGGTGTATGATAAAATGCATCTTGTCCCCAGGCTACAAGGTTCACATCCTGATAATTCCCGTTGGTTTTAAAAATCAGGGAATCAGAAATAACAAGCGGTGAATTCTGATTTGTTGGATCAACAAGTACTTTTACAAAAATATACAGGCTATCACCGGCATCTATCTCTACATCAGTTACTTTAGTAGTTGAAGAACCATCAATATTGATTTTGTAGGATGAATTTTGCGCTGAAGCCAGACTGATTTCAGAAATCATGATTTTTGAGCTATTCCGGTTATAAACCTTAAGCTGTTGTGTGACAGAGCCAACTGTTGTAAAAACAGTATCAAAGATAATTGTATCGGTCGAAAATTCCAGTTTTAAAGAAGGATTGGTATCAATTTTATCTTTCGAACACGAATAAAACGAAACCAAAAGCACTGACAGTACAAAAACAACTGCAAAAAATCTCATGAAAGCCTTCATATAGCGGGTTTGATAAAAACAATACAAAAGTACAATTATTGTGTAGCCGGTAAGGCTGTTCAGTTTATTTAAGCTTTTTAAGCTGTTTTTCAGGATTATAAGTGTACAGCATGCATATACTGTTATTAAGTTTAAATGCCTGTTTGTCAAGGTTCCAGATATATGCTTTTATAAATTTGCTTCCTTTTGGCAATGAAGGAATAATCATCCTGTTTTTCAGGTTGTGAGGTTCTCCATTCCAGTAAGGTTTATTCCATTGCAAAGGCAGGTACTGATATTTAAGATCCTGTCCCTTATCATCTGTTACACTGACCACAACCCAGGCCCTGAAAGGCCGCACAGGAACATACAATGTAAAATCAAAATCAAACCTGAATGCCCTGCCCTCCATTGTATCAATAGGTTGTTTAAATAAATTGTAGAATTTTCTGGTGCACATTGTATCCATATCGATTGGCGCAAAACGCTGATAGAGCGTAACCTGTGGTTTCTCCTTGCGTTTATATAAAATTCTTCCGCCAATGTGGTCGTAATCAATTGAATCATAATAAGTGGTCCATTCAGGATAAATTTTGGGATCAACAATCTGATAATCTTCCAGAATTCCCGGATAGTTTTCCCAACTGATCTGGCATTGTTCACCTCCTGAACGGTAATTGTACATCGACCATACCAGAAGCCGGCTTTTATAACCACCCACCATTGACGGATAACCGTCTGAATCACTATTCTTTATGATTTTTTCGAAAAATCGGGTAGGCAGATAATCATCTGAATAATGGAATAGGTGCGTAAAATTTACATGGGTGATGAAGTGAACCGGAAAATACAAAAACGGAAGAACAAGCAAAATCCAGTAATGTTTTTTCAGAGGATAAATTTCTGTAAGCCAATCAATTGTAAATCCCAAAGAACAAATAAGAAATAAAAACAGGTACAGAATGGTACGGTCTTGCGGATAATTAATTCCAAGAACAAATTTTAAAACCAACGGCGCAATCAGGTTCAAAATAAATAACGCATTAAAAATAAGTGCGGGCTTAAACAATTTAATGCTTGTTTTCCAATTAGTTATAAGTTGAAAAGCTGTGATTGAACCAACAAAAAGTGCATATAGAATTACCAGCCATGCTATAAATATGGAGTGTATTCCGGTAAGCATAAATGTAAATGAACCGAGTGTAGTTTCAATAAAACCAGCAGGAAGCCCATAATACAATGCTCCTTGTTTTTTAAGGATTAACAAAAGAAAAGTCAGACCAGCCAGCGGAAATATGCCTAAAACAATGTACGCTGAAACCTTCTGCACAAATGTTTTCACCGGAATTGTTTTTCTGTTGAAAACTGCTGTGATAAAGAGGAATGCGAGTATGATCAGATAGGTTGTAATAAGCGTAAGATTTGCATAAACAGCCAGAAAAGTGAAGGTCAAAACATTGATGTCAAATTTTTTAGCTGGTTCTTCAACGATTTTGATGCAGTAATAAAGGGCAATAGCCAATAACCCGATCGACAGGCCATATCCTCTGCTGACACTGAAAAAATCTATAAAATGAAGGCAGAAAAACAGAGAAGCAATTAAAAAGGACCTGGTGACTATATTCTTAATCCTCAATGATATTCTAAATATGAACCACAAAAATGCCGGAAAAGCCAATACGTTGGCCATACGAAGTGAAAGTGAGGAATCTCCGAAAAATGTATACGAAATCCAGGTTAGTAAAGAATTCAGATAATGGTTGTTAGCATCCCAGTCGCTCACAAATGGGAATACACGCCCTGATTGCACATAATGAAAAAATGTTGCCGATTCATCAAATCCATATGGAATGTAAATGGCTCTGAAAAAATTCATGATAGTGAGCGCAGAAATAATCAGGAATGTAATGATAGAGAACCTCTTTTCCTCAGCCGGCAGATGGTTTAAATACTGTTTCAGATTCATCAGTGATTTGAAGTGCAAATTGTTACAAAATGTCTGATATGCTTGCCATTTGAATACAAAAATAGAAAAAACATTTTTATATTTTCGTAATTTTCATTGAGAAATTGTAGAACGCATTGAGAATTAATAATTAACTTTGCGCGCCAATTTCCGGGAAGGCGTATTTAGTGCTAATAAATTTAGTATTAACCCGGTAGCCTTCGACAATGTATC
>CAZKCK010000056.1:14157-21131 GCA_964550695.1 uncultured Bacteroidales bacterium
AGCATTTGTCAGGTTGCCACAAGTATTATTTAAATGTCTGAATTAGAAGAAAATGTCAGCAATGACATGGAAAAAACGGAAGAAGTAATTGTTGAAAATACAGTTGCTGCTGAACCCGAGGTTACCATTGAACCTGAAGTTATTGTTGAACCGGTGGTCGTTGCTGAACCCGTGGTTATCATCGAACCTGAGGTAAAAGAGATTGTTGTTGAAAAAGTTAAACCTGCTCCTGTAAAAAGGGAAAGGCCCACTACACCCGGTGAATTCGACTGGAACAGTGTTGGTAAAAAGCAGATTTTTTATTCAAAGGATGAGCAGAATAAATTAGAACAACTGTACGACAAAACCCTGAGTTCAATCGTTGAACAAGAGGTTATTGATGGTCAGGTTGTTGCAATGAACAACAGAGAAGTTGTTGTAAACATCGGATTCAAATCTGATGGTGTTATTCCCTTGTCAGAGCTCAGGTACAATCCTGAACTTAAAGTTGGTGATCATATTGAAGTTTATGTTGAAAGCCAGGAAGACAAAACCGGTCAGTTGGTACTTTCACATAAAAAAGCCCGTACACTCCGTTCATGGGAACGTGTAAATGGTGCTTTTGATACACAGGAAGTAATTAAAGGTTATGTAAAATGCAGAACCAAGGGTGGTTTGATCGTTGATGTATTTGGAATTAGGCTTTCTTGCCCGGTTCACAGATTGATGTGAAACCTATCCGCGATTATGATGTTTTTGTTGATAAAGTAATGGAATTCAAGGTTGTAAAAATCAACCACGAATATAAAAACGTTGTTGTTTCGCACAAAGCGCTTATCGAAGAAGAACTTGAAGCCCAGAAAGTTGAAATCATTGCACGTCTCGAAAAAGGACAGATTCTTGAAGGTACAGTTAAAAATATCACTTCATACGGTGTATTTGTTGACCTTGGTGGTGTTGATGGACTTATCCATATTACTGACCTGTCATGGGGTCGTATCAACCATCCTGAAGAAATCGTTCAGCTTGATCAGAAAATCAAGGTTGTTATTCTTGATTTTGATGATAACAAAAAACGTATTGCACTTGGTCTTAAACAACTTACTGCCCACCCATGGGATTCACTTGCTGAAACAATCAAAGTTGGTGACAAGGTTAAAGGTAAAGTTGTTGTTATTGCCGATTACGGTGCATTTATCGAAATTGCAGCCGGTGTTGAAGGACTTATCCATGTATCAGAAATGTCATGGTCACAGCATCTGCGCACAGCGCATGACTTCCTGAAAGTTGGCGACGAAGTTGAAGCCGTTATCCTTACACTCGACCGCGAACAGCGCAAGATGTCATTGGGTATCAAACAACTGATTCCGGATCCATGGATCAATATCAAAGAAAGATATCCGATGAATTCACGCCATCAGGCTACAGTTCGCAACTTTACCAATTTCGGTATTTTTGTTGAACTCGAAGAAGGTGTTGATGGACTTATCCATATCTCAGACCTTTCATGGTCCAAAAAAATCAAACATCCGGCTGAATTCACAAAAATTGGTGAAACCATCGATGTTGTGGTTCTTGATGTTGATGTTGAAACCCGCAGGTTGAGCCTTGGCCACAAACAACTCGAAGAAAATCCATGGGATGTATTCGAAAGCATCTTTAACGTTGGATCAGTACATAAGGGAACCATCCTTGCCAATGCTGACAAAGGCGTAGTTGTTGCTTTACCATATGGTGTTGAAGGATTTGCACCTCAGCGTCATTTGCTGAAAGAAAACAATGAAGAGGCTAAAATCGACGAAACACTTGATTTTAAAGTAATTGAATTTTCAAAAGAGAACAAGAAGATCATCCTTTCGCATTCGAAGATCTTCCAGGATGTGATTGCAGCTGAAAAAGCTAAAGAATCAGAAAAGGCCAATACAGCAGCTAAATCAACCAAAAACTCTATCAAGAAAATCAAGGACAACCTTGAGCGTACCACACTTGGCGATCTGGAAGCTTTAGCCAATCTGAAATCAGAAATGCTTGAGGGCGAAAAAACACGTCTCGAAGCTATGGCAAAACGTACACAAGCCAATTTACCTAAATCTGAAGAACCAACAGTTGAAGAAACTTCTACCGAAGAGCCTGCAACTGAAGAATAGTTCAATCAGTATATTTTTAAAGACCCGGGCTACAACCCGGGTTTTTTTATACCTTGTGCTCAAATTCGTTGATTATGTCATTTACAGTAACCATTTTGGGAAGCGGTGCTGCTGCACCAACAGCCTTACGCGGATTGAGTGCTACCTCAGTGGTAATTCAGAATACGGGTTGCCTAGTTGACTGCGGTGAGGGCACGCAAATGCAAATGCGTCGCTTCAGAATCAAACACAAAAAACTTAAACACATTTTTATCACACACCTGCATGGTGATCACTTTTTTGGTCTGATCGGACTGCTGTTCAGTCTGCACCTGAATAACCGTAAAGATGAATTACATATTTATGGATTTAAGGAACTCATGGTAGTTCTTGACTATCAAATTAATCTGTCGATTTCAAAACTTAATTTTCCAATTGTGTTTCATGAATTGATTCCAGAAACATCTGCCCTGATTACCGATGAAAAGCATTTTACAGTGACTGCCGTACCACTTATCCACCGTGTTCCGGCATGTGGTTTTATTTTCAGGGAGAAAGTTAAACCACGGCGAATCAGCAAGGACTTTCTTGAAAAAGAACAACCCACCATCGAGCAAATTAAGGCGATTGCCAGAGGTGAGGGATTTACAGGTATTACCGGTGTTCATTATTCTAATCAGGAAATCAGCACTGAATCACCGCTGAAATCATTTGCTTTTATAACCGATACAGCTTATAATGAAGAACTTCTACCTTTTCTAAAATATGTAGATCTTTTATATCATGAAGCCACTTTTATGAAAGAGTTTACAGAACTGGCAGCAGAGAAGGGGCATTCCACAGTTGAGCAGGCTGCACTGATTGCCTGCAAGGCTGAAGCTAAAAAACTGATTCTCGGACATATTTCGGCACGTTATCCTGATATGGATATTATACTGCGAGAAGCAACCAGCCTCTTTCAAAACACAGTGGTAGCTTATGATGGCATGGTGATGGAAGTAAAATAATATTATGGAAAAGTTTTTGGGGAAACATTTTTTTTGTACTTTTGCAGCCTCAAAACGGCTCCGTAGCTCAACTGAATAGAGCATCTGACTACGGATCAGAAGGTTACAGGTTTGAATCCTGTCGGAGTCACCAGAAAATCAGCCCTTTACAAGCAAAATTGTAAGGGGCTTTTTTCTTGCTCACTTACAATCTCACTTACATTTTTTTCAATGCACTTTTAATCATTGGCGGAATAATTTTCGGGAATTGATTTTAGATCAATTGTAAACGAAGAAATTAGCGTTGGTTGCGCCCTAAAATTTGAATAAAGTTTTGTTTTGCAGAAGTCATAGGAATCGATTTTGTGACCCTCTACTTGTTAGGTTTGGATGAAAATCTATAATTAACAGATTTTCAAGTCATTGTAATAATTTTCAGGTTGTTAAGTACTTACAAAAATTTCTTAACTTGAATAATATCAGTGTATTACACAGGTATTTCAAATTTGCCACGGTGCAGTGGTTACATTATTTTAAAAGCAAGTAATTTTTTTTAACTCAAAAAATAATATCCTAAAGCAAGGCTCTTAAAACTGAAAGCAGGGGTAAGGCTATAATTTCAAGCACGCATAATTTCCGCCTGATTTTTACACAGCGGATCGAAAAACAATATTGCTTGGGGAAGGTGGCCCTGTATTTTGATACAACGGTGTAATGCAAATCGTATTTATTTTCCTCTTTTTAAAGTTTGTACTTGGTTAGGCGCTGACCTTTCTCTCAGTATTAATAGAAATCATTAGTTCGCAAATACTTATTGATATAGTTGATTTTTTCATGAGGAATATCTATTTCATTTGCTATTTGGGGCCATTGATTCACAGCAGATACAACGTCTTCTAAAATTGAACTGGCTTTTTTGATTCCATATTTTTTAGCAAAGTCAATTAAATCGTCTTTGGTAAAGTTATCGTATTTACCATTAATCGACGATTGGTGTACATTCGTCCATGTTCCACCAGGGCTATATGAAAAGCAGATGTCATAAGCCGGAGAGATTTGCCATTTTCCATCTTCATTCATCAGGAATGAGAAGTTCTTTACATGGTCGTCATGATTTCTGGCAACAACGTTAAATAACAAGCGTCTATATTGCTGTTCAAACTGTATATATGGAAGCTGAAGTCTTTTCATAACCCGGAACAAAGTTTCATAACTGCCAGCTCTTTGAATTTTATAATCTATACCTGCCAACGCTCCAAGTGTTTGCATATGAATTTTATCACCATTATCCGTGCGATCAAATCGTTTTGTTAAAAAATGAAATCTGCTATTTTCCTCATACAACGTACTTTCCGAGATTTCGATACCAGCTAGTTTGGCTAATTTATAATATGCAAATTCTATTTTGCCCATAGCTTCTCCTTCGCCCAGACTATGCTCATTTGCTCCATCAATTTTAAGTATCCAATACGAATAACCCTGAGGTTGCATAATATCCCCAGGTCTTACTTCTTCAATATTTTTATTTGCATCTCTTTTAATTGCAATCAGGGCTTTTGCTCTTGCTCCTCCCACGGATGTGCCAATCCTTAATATTTCATTTAGTGTATCTTTGTCTAAATCAGGGAAAGTGGTTTCTTTTTTGCTTCCTAAAACACTTTTGGCTACGGCATAAATTTCACTTATATCAACAATGTTGTTATCATTTTCTCTGTGGTTGGCGGGAATATACTCCAATGCTCCCATTCCTCTATTACCAACATAGGTTAATCTGTCAACCGGGTTGATGTCATTAATAGACAATTTCCTTTGTTTTAACCATTCTTTCATCATTACATTGCCAAAATCATCTGGCATTGAATCAGATAACAAATAGGGTAAGTTGTGAAAGTTGCTGTGATCTCTGGTTGTTTCAAAAATACCTTCTGTTGTGGGCATGAGTAGTGGAGAGGGCTCAATGACCTTCGTAAATTTGCTACTATATTGAAAGGTAGAATTTCCTTTTTTTTCATTCCATTCCACCGTTCCTAGCAAGTGACCATACAACATTACCTCTACTATCATTCTATTTTATTTTTTTAGATGCTCGTTTTCTGTCTGATTTTAATTTCGCCTTTTCAAATTTTAGTTTAAGCTCCAGATTTTCACCAACTCTAAATACTGATTCAAAATCCATTATTCGGTTTAATCTCGTTAAAATCCTAATCAGGCTCTCAACTGTAGTGGATTTACCCTGTTCTATAAAGCTAATTGTTGAAACACTTAATCCAACTTCTTCGCTCAATTCTTTCTGAGTAAGGTTGTGTTGGAGCCGTATTTTTTTTAGTCTTTTGCCTATCTCTTCTAAAATTTCGTGTTCTGTTAAAAATAACCAATTATCCATTCTGTTTAAATATTGAAATATTAGTAGTTAAGAGCCCAAAATTAATACAAATATGAATATTTAACAAGTTATTGAGTCAAAAAAATCTTATCATAGCAGTAAGCCAAAGGAGATTTTTTTAAGACTATACGAATACAAACCAAGATTATTGTATGTCGGAGTGTTATGGCGCACCACTGGAATAGTCAATATATAGTTGTCCGATTGTGCAACAATTATTTGTATTATCCCAAAATATGTCTGAAAATCTGCATGTTACCGTATTCTGTGTATTCCTATTTACCGAAAACTGTGCATTGTTATTTTCCGGTTACGCTTCGGAAATACTATCCAATTCTCATGTTGATACCTTTTATTTTGATTGCTTATTATTGAAATGGTACAAGGGAATGGAATTTCGATCTGTAAGGTGTGAATTATTGCACCCTATCCAACAACTGTTGCTTCTTCTGGAAGTTGTTATCCATGAAAAGCAAGTGCTGTAAAAGAAAAGTGAGCGCTTTTTGTTATGCTTTAATATTTATGGGTTCAGGATATGGAATTTTTTAAGCACAAATAAAAAATACGAGTGCAAATTTAATATTAGTAACAGGTGTTCGGTATTCTATTGTTAATCTTATATTTAGTCCCATGATTCTGTGTCGTTCGTCTCACACGTGTATAGTCTTTGGTGCAATTGGTGCAATTATGGTGCAATTCATAACTCATAGAAAGAACCTGCTCCTTTTGATTCCGAAGATTTTAGCAACCCTTTTTCTACTAACTCTGTTAAATCTCTAGTCGCTGTATTCCTAGCCACACTATAATTAGTTTGGTATTCGCTATTTGCTATTTTCCCATTTTCTTTAAGGTATTTCATCGCTTGTATTTGCCTATCGTTCAGCCCAAGAGATTTATTTAACAGTTATGGATTATCCGTTTCCTGCCGTGCCACATTGGCCCAACTGTGCCGAGCTATTTTTGAGTGAATAAATCGATTAGATTTTGCATCCCATCCCATCTTTAAACATACCCATTACAACAAACTTCTGGCGGAACCAATTACAATGAATTGATTCCGCCAGAAAATGTGAGCATTATTAAGGAAGAATATCCTATGTTATAACCGTTTAATAGGGTTAATTGCATTTAAAGCTTTAACTAATGACCTGTTTAAAGCATTTATTACTTTCCTGGCACTTGTAAACTGGTTATATTCAGTCAGTGTTTCAGAATTATTGGTTACTACCTGGTTAGATTTCGGCCCTTTATTGGCTGTGTCGCGTTTGGTTTTAGTACTTTCCTCGTTCAATCTGGTTTTATATTCGATTTTGGGGGTAGAGGAGAGGTTTGCTTTGACAAATTTGACCTGGTTGTTTTCGATCATATGAAGGAAACCCTGGAATTTAGCATGCAGGTATGATTTCCTGTCCCTTAAATTGCTTTCAAAGATAGAATTGTACTCACCAATAAAATCACGGATATACAAACGGTCATAAGGACCCTCAAATAACAATCTGA
>CAZKCK010000057.1:0-20416 GCA_964550695.1 uncultured Bacteroidales bacterium
GGTGCCAGCGATTCTCTGACCATTTTTGGTATACAGACTTATAACCTGCTGAAATACAGCCTTGCATATACAAATGGCACAGGACTCGGCGTGCTGGATAACAATATGGGCAAAAATTATTCCGGCCGTATCATCCTTACTCCTATTAAATTTCTGAGTATCGGTGGCAGCTATTTATTCGGCAAACAAAAGTCAAATGACGAAACTGCCACTGTGGATGACGAAAAAACACGCTATGGCATTGATGCTGAAATAAAATACGGGAACCTGCTGATTCAGGGTGAATACATGCACGCCGAAGATAAAGGATCATATACCGTTGGAGGTGGTTGTGGAACCACACCCGAAGTTAAACTGGGTAGCATCAACCGTGAAGGATATTTTGTACAGGCAATGTATATGACCCCATGGAACCTGCAACCGGTATTTAAATATGAAACCTATGATCCGAATCTGGCCACCGATGTAGCAGGCGATATCAATAATATCATGACTTTCGGGGTGAATTATTTTTTAAACGACTGGACACGTCTGCAGGTAAATTATATTTATAAAGCAGAAGAAACTGCTGCTGCTGAAGTTCCGAACGATTGCATTTCAATACAGGTTCAGATCAAAATTAAATAAGTATCAAAACCTTTCTCTAGCTATGAAAAAACTTTTTTTAAGCCTGACCATAATTTTTTCAGTCATCCATTTGTCATCTGCAGTAATTACTGTTAAAGACTTTGCGGAACTGATAAAATCAAACAAAGATCTGATCATTGTTGATTGCGACAGGGCTGCCAACTATGCTGCAACGCATATTAAAGGAGCTATTAACATTTTTCCGCAGGAATTATTTAATGGCAAACCCGATGGGATATTCAAAAGCACGGAAGAAATGGCCAAATTCTTCGGATCACGTGGAATCTCAGAGAAATCAACAGTTGTTTTATATGATGATGGCACCAACAAATACACTTCAACTATTTACTTTTTACTGAAGTATCTGGGTGCCGGAAATGTTAGCATCCTAACCCGGAATATGACGGAGTTTGAAAAATACAGGATTCCGCTCACATCAGCACCGGTAAAAATTACTGCGGTAACATTCACTCCAACAGTCAATACCGGTATGTTGACCGGATTTGCTGAATATAAAACCAAATCTGCTACTGGTTCCCTTATTACACTTGACACACGTAAACCTGATGAATTTCAGGGAATTGATGCTGATAAGAAGAGTAAAGGTCATCTACCGGGTGCCATTGGAATTACTTACAAGGAGTTCTTAAAAGCTGATGGTTCTTATAAATCAAAAGAAGAAATTGAGGCCCTTGTACTGAAGAATGGTTTGAGCCCTGAAAAAGAAATTGTAGTTTACTGCAATTCAGGTGTTCTGGCCGCTATTGGATACTACGCCTTAAAAGAGATTTTGGGTTACCCTAACGTAAAAATCCTTGAAGGAGGATACAATCATTGGGTACTCGATCCGTCAAACACGCTGGAAAAGTAGATTTTTCATTGGGTTCTCAGAGTGGTACTTCCGGAAGGTTCTCTTTCCGGAAGTTTTTTTTTGCAGGCAACTATTATTCAAAGCTATGTTTCTTTTAAAGATTAACTTTGGAGCATTAAAATATGTATCATTAATCTGAAAAATCTTATCAAACCGATTTATATGAAAAAACTGTACTTTTTTACTTTTTTACTGATAGCCAATCAGTTATTTGCCCAATTACCCAAGATAGGCCCCGCTATTAACCTCACCGGTAAACCACTGGCATCCGGAACTGAGAGTGCAAAAAACTACAAATCAACTATTTATGAAGTAGATACTTTCCCACAAATCTATGATTATTTGAATCTGGTGGATAGTGTTAAGATACTGGCTTCGATTCAACACCTGCAGGATTACGGAACACGCAAATTCAATACACCGGAAGCACTTCTTGCACAGGAATGGATTAAGCAACAATTTGAAAGTTACGGATTAACGGTTGAACTTCAGGATTTCCCAACTTCAAACGGGGAATCGAGTGACAATGTAATTGCCACCCTTCCGGGCAAATTATTTCCGGATGAATATATAGTGATGGGCAGCCATTATGATTCATATACTTATTGGGGTAGTGCGCCCGGAGCCGATGACAATGCATCAGGAACGGCCGGAGTGCTTGAGGCAGCCAGAATTTTAAGCCAGTATCAGTTCGACAGAAGCATCATTTTCTGCACATTTTCAGCCGAAGAAATCGGGCTGTATGGCAGTGAAGCTTATGCGTCAAGGGCACAACAGCAGGAAATGAATATTCTGGGCTATCTGAATATGGATATGATAGGGTATGTAAAACCCGGTGATATTCCGCATACTGATGTGATTGCCCCTGCATCGGCCTATCCGCTGGTTGACTTCTATACCAATGTGGCAGCCATATACTTGCCCGATTTTCAGGTTAGTCTTGGCAACCTTACCGGCGGCGACAGTGACCATACTTCATTTAATGAACATGGTTATATGGGAATTTTCCCGTTTGAAGATGACCAGAATTACAGTCCGTTTATCCATTCTCCATCTGACCTGATTGGTGAAAGTGTAAACAATATGGTACTGGCTTCAAGTCTGGTAAAGGCCACACTCGCATCAGCGGTTACCATGGCATTGCCTGCTGATAATGTTGGTATTGAAGCAAATAAACAAAATGAATACCTTTCGGTATCTCCGGTTCCTGCAAATAACGTGATAAATATTAAAAGCAATTTTAAACATGAAGCTGAATATATCATCACTGATATTTCAGGCAATCAGTTATTCACCGGAACATTTACGGGAAGCACATCAATTTCAACAAACCTTCTCAATAATGGCTTGTATATCCTGAAAGCAATTTCCAATGGAAGGACATTTACAAAGAAAATTGTTGTTAACAAATAACCGGAAATAAATCAAACACGGTTTTTCAAAAATTAATTCAGAAAGAAGGCATTACACAGGCCTTCTTTCTTTTTTTCAGGCTGGCCGCCCAGTCTTTCAAGGCATTGCCCATTGTGATGCTATTTTCGTCATGGCATGTCAGACAAGCACCCACAGTTAATATTTTCTGCTGTTCCTCAATGGTGAATGCCCTGTGATTCAGCCGCGTGCTTTGTGCTTTTGACCCGTCAGTCATATATTGAATCCAGGCATCTTCGGGCAATCCATCATACTTATTTGCTGCATATTCCGGAGTAAACTGCCAGGTTCCTTTCTGATTGGCTATCAAATATTTCAGTTCTCCATCGCCATAACCAAGTGCAACCGGATTATTGTGACATGATTTACAGGTGCGGCCAATGGCGGAAGTGGTATGTGGTGACACCGGTGCAAACAGCCTTTTAAAAACGATATCCTTTTGTTGAATGAAACTGCCTCTGTCGATACTTAAAACCATTCCGGGAACAAACGGAATGATTTCCCTGTCGCCACTTTTATTTATCCTGACACCCAGTGTCGGTGGTCTGGCTTTAAATATTCCGGCTTGCTCCGTCCAGGTTCCGGTTTTTTCTGTTTGCAATTGATGATCAAAACCAATTGTTTGATTTTCATAAGTGGTATGACAACCAAGGCAAGTCGGAGCCCAGGCTGCATGGCAGGAATTACAGCTCAGGTTCTTATGTGAACCATTGGTATTGCAGACAGATGACAGGGACTTCAGCTTAAATGATTTATTTGAATTCTTTGTTATAAGTAGCTGATTACCTGTAGAATCAACGAAAGCGTTAACATAAATACGTCCCCTGTCTGCACTTTTTAGATACCGGCCATTTTTGATTAAAAAACTGTTTAACCCAATGATCTTTTGAGAGATATGATCAACTTCCGAAATTCCTTTCACCGTTTCAGGTTTTTCGGAATGGCAGTCAATACATGCCGTATTCACCTGATTTTCTTCATGTTTATAATGTTTCCCGTCACCCATCAACTCGTATGAATTGTGGCAATCAATACAACCCATCCCCGAAACCTGATGAATATCAGGTGATGTACGTTCAAATACACGATGACCTTCAATGATCCTGAAGCCGGGATTGTGGGCAATGGCGGCAGTATCAAGCAACGTTTCTGACCATCCCTCATAATTTGTCGAAATTCTGCCTGAACGGTTATGGCATGTAAAACACTTGTCATCAGAAACATGTACGGTAAGGTTTGGATGAACCCCGGGAAGTTTCTTCAGCTTAGCACCATAGTAGAGTTTTACGGCTTTATCAGCTGCCGGTGTATATTCAAGATGACAGGCCAGACAACCACCACCTTTCTGCAGGTATCCGGAGAGCCCGGGCTGTATTTTCTCCACTCCGAGATGGCATCCGGTACACAAATTTTTAAGATGTTCATCGGCAGCCGAATTTTTAAGATTTTGCACATGGCTTTTAATATCAGGTGATTGTATTTCATCAAACACCCATTTATCAACACTGATCATCCCTGAAAGTGTAGTCATCAGGCCCGTGTGAATATTGGATGATATCTCCGGATGACAACCCGCATTTCCACATGAATAATCAGCATCTGAAAGATTTCCGGGCAGGAGCTTCATTCCACGGTGCGCCATATTTGCACTGGTTGCCCACACATTTCCTCCGTGGCAGGCTGCGCATCCCATACTTTCAGGATTATGCGAAAGTGATAATCCCTTGATATCTGAATGACAAGCCATACACGATTCCCTTTTTACGATACCATCATGAAAAATTTCAGATTTATACTCCTTACCATTGATAAACAATGGATTTAAAACAGGCAACGCAATGTGTTTATCAGTAGTATATTTTAATGGGTTGGTCAGTTTCCAGTTCTCTCCCCTGAAAAATATACCGGTCACTGACATGAGTGCGTAAAGCAAGGCACATGCAATCAAAAATTTGAATGTGAACCTATAAGCCCGCTTTCGCATCCGGGGAAGGTATATTAAAACAGCCAAGATTATAAATGTAAAAATCCAGACAATTTCTGGATACCTGAGCCAATGTAAAAATTCCTGCAATCCAATAAAATACCATGGACCTTTCATTACAGGATTGATCCCATCGTGAAGGGGTGCCTGTAAGAAATAACTTAAAAAAACAATCAGAAGAAAGATTTTTATAAACAACCGGCTATTGGTCCAGATTGTTCGCGCATGTTCATGGATAACTACAAACAGAAAAATGGTGGCTGTTGCAATGTGATGAACATAAATTATCTGAAAATCAGATTCTTTCCCGAGAAATGCCAACGAAAATGTTGAACCTGCGTAAGGAATGCGTAACAAAAGACTTTCAAGTATCCGGCGTGCCTGCTGGCTGTCGGCATCACCTTTGAGGATAAAACCCGTAATCATCACAAAAAAAACTACCAAAACAGAAATGATTAACCTTAACCAAACGGATTGTGTAAACCTGAATTTTGTGCGAAGCCGCAGGTGGTCAAAAACATGAACAATTGTAAATACAGTAAATAGTTGTGCGCTCCAGTAATGCATATTCCTGAAAAGACTCGCCCATGGATTTATCAGGACAAGAAGCGAAACTGACTCAAAAGGACTGGTTACATCAAACGGGATAGCCAAAATTACTCCTGATAAAACACAAAGTAAAAAAGCTGCGATTCCAAAATTTCCAACAGATTTCATGAAACCTGACATAAATTTTGTGGACATGGCTATCATCATTAAAGATTTACAATTAATTGATTTGAAGCACTATCTATTTCAAAATCCAATTTAGCAAGCGACTTAAATGCCGGCCCTTTCACAGCCTGCCCGCTTAAGTTAAATTCTGAACCATGGCAAGGGCAAACAATCTTCCCGTTTACTTCATGATTAATCTTACACCCCAGATGGCTGCATTTTGACGAAAAAATGCTGAATTTATTGCTGCTTCTTATAATGATCATCTCATTTCTAAACGTTATCCCTTCCGGAATTGATGAAAGTGGAATTTTAACTTTTGTATCTGAAGGTCTGATCTGCCCTTTAATCATTTGTATGGCAGAAACTATCACAGAAATCCAGACCAGATACATTGCATACCTGATAAACTCCTTTCTCGAAATTTTTATTTCTGACAAATCCGGTAACTTAAATTTATATATTTAATAATAAGCATATCAAACTGCTAAATTATAAACTACTCGTGCGTCCTGTGCGTTTGTTTGAAAGCATTTGTGCAATTTAGATAAATTCTAAAAAGACATCTATATAACTAATTAACAACAATTTAGATTTTATTGCTTATTTATAACAATTCTAGTAATATCTAAAACATTGACATACAGCTACTTAATCCAGGATTAATTTATAATAAAACAAGCGAAATATGAGGATATTTATTTATTTTTGTAGTATTAAAACATGTTGATAATTATATAGAAAATCTATTCAATTTCAAATAGCATTACCCGAAAATCAATATCCGAAAAATGAAAACCAGAAGGGAATTTATCAGGATCTCTGCGCTTGGCCTTGGAGGAGTTGCGGCTGCAGCCGGACTGGCAAAGTTTACCATGGGATCTTCGGTAGTTGATGACCTCCTGAAGCTGGGAGCTGATGGAAGTGATCAATTACAACGTTTTCCTACCTATTGCGAAGTATGTTTCTGGAAATGTGCCGGTTGGACTTACACTGACGGCAAGGGGAAAATACTCAAAGTAATTGGGAATGACGAAGACCCGCATTGCAATGGCCGGCTTTGCCCGCGTGGTACAGGTGGCATTGGGATGTATTACGACGAAGACCGTTTAAAAAAACCACTTATCAGGGTTGAAGGAGGTGATGGTCAGACATTCCGTGAAGCATCATGGGATGAAGCACTCGGATTGGTTGCTTCAAAAATGAAAGAAGTGAAAGAAAAGTATGGCCCAGAAAGTTTTGCTCTGTTTAAACATGGCGGTCCGGGTGTGCATTTCGAACATCTTTTCAGTGCGTATGGTTCTGATACCACCGCCGAACCTGCCTTTGCCCAGTGCCGCGGTCCGCGCGATATTGGCTGGAGTGCCACCTATGGTAGCTGGGCAGGGTCACCGGAACCCACTGATATACGCGATACCCGTTGCCTCGTGCTGATTGGTTCTCACATTGGTGAAAATATGCACAACAATCAGGTGCAGGAAATGTCGGAAGCAATCGACAGAGGAGCTACCATCATTACTGTCGATCCACGGTTTTCAACGGCTGCCAGCAAATCCGGGTTCTGGCTACCAATAAAGCCTTCAACGGATTTGGCATTGCTGTTATCATGGATTCATGTGATTATCAACGAAGAAATTTACAATAAAGCTTACGTTGAAAAATATACCACCGGTTTTGACCTGCTCAAAAAGCACGTTGAAACAATGACTCCCGAGTGGGCTTATGGCATTACCACCATTGAACCTGAAGTAATCCGGAAAACTGCCCGCGTAATGGCCGGAGCAGCACCTGCTGTGATTGTTCATCCGGGCCGTCATGCCACCTGGTATGGCGATGATGCACAGCGTACCCGCGCTATTGCCATATTAAATGCCTTATTCGGTTCAGTGGGCAATCGTGGCGGTTTTTATTTTAAACAGGATTTCAAATTGCCAAAATTCCCTGAACCGGCATTCCCTGAACCAAAATGGGGATGGAAAGATACACTTGAAGGCAAGTTTCCGCTCGCTTCAACGGGCGTAACCAATGAACTCATCAGAGCTTCCATTCCCGGGAAAGCCGGTAAACATCAGGTAAAAGCGTGGTTTGTTTCCGGTACCAACCTTCCGGTTTCAATGCCCGATAAAAAAAGCCTGCATGAAGCCCTTCAGGCAATCGAATTTCTGGCAGTTGTTGATACCATGCCGATGGATATCACAGGATATGCCGATGTAATCCTGCCTGAATGCACTTATCTGGAACGTTATGACCAGATCAGGTCAGCAACACACCGTATCCCGAGCATTGCACTGCGTATGCCGGCTACTGAACCAAAATATGAAACCAAACCTGCCTGGTGGATTGCCAAACAACTCGGTGAACGGCTTGGCCTTCATGATTATTATAATTACAATGATTTTACCGAAGTGCTCGACTGGCAGTTAAAACAGGTGGGTTTATCACTCGAAGAAATGCAACGTGTGGGTGTTAAAACATTTGAACACAAATCAGGCCCACTTTACCTTGAAGAAGGCCAGGACTATAGTTTTCCGACCAGTTCGGGTAAAATAGAATTATATTCCAGTGAACTGGAGATGAATGGCTTTGATCCTATGCCGGTTTACATGCCTCATCCGGAACCCGAAGATGGTTTTTACAGGTTGATATATGGTCGTGCGCCGATGCATACCTTTAGCCGTACGGCCAATAATCCGAATCTTCATGACCTCATGAAGGAAAACAATGTATGGGTAAATCCTAAGGTGGCTGAATTGTGGAACCTGAAAAACGGACAGAAAGTCTGGCTTAAAAATCAGGATGAAGTAATTTCAACTTTTCCGGTAAAAGTCAGGGTAACTGAACGCATCCGTTGGGATTCAGTGTATATGGTTCATGGTTTTGGACACACTAACCAGAAACTACGTAATGCCTTTGGCATGGGAGCCAGTGATACTGAAATGATTACAAATATTATGATTGACCCCACCATGGGTGGTACAGGAATGCGCGGAAATTTTGTAACTTTTATAACTGATGATCCACGAAAGGAGGTTGCCCTATGAGATACGCAATGGCAATTGATACCCGCAAATGTGTAGGCTGCAGCGATTGTGTTGTGGCTTGCCAGACCGAAAACGATGTGCCGGTTGGTTTCTGCCGCGATTGGGTGGTGGAGGTCATGGACGGCACCTATCCTGAACTGGAACTTGAACTCCGTTCTGAACGCTGCAACCACTGCGACAATGCACCCTGCGTGCGCTGCTGCCCCACGGGCGCCAGCCATTTTGAACAGGGCGGAATTGTAACTGTGAAACATATCAAATGTATCGGATGTGGTGCATGCATACAGTCATGCCCCTATGACGCACGCTATTCTCACCCTGACGGATATGTTGATAAATGCACTTTCTGCCTGCACAGGGTTGAAAAAGGACAGTTACCTGCATGTGTTTCAGTATGCCCTACAAAATGCATGTATTTTGGTGACCTTGAAGATCCTGAAAGCGATGTATCAAAGGCTTTAAAGCACAGAAAATATAAAGTTCTGGCACCCGAAGCCGGCACAAAACCTCAGATTTACTACCTGGTATAATAAATAAATCTTTATAAAATATGAAAGAAGAATTGTTTGTCAGCGGTAGGGCAATTCCCAATATTGACCCTTATCTGAACATCTGGCACTGGCAAATTCCTGTATATCTGTTTCTGGGCGGTCTGGCTGCGGGCATCCTGTTTTTTGCTGCCTTGTATAGCCTGCTCGGTAAAGAAAAGGAAATGCCAACAGCCGTAAAATGGGCTACTTTTTTAGTGCCTCTCGCGCTGGTGATTGGTCTGTTTTGTCTGTTTCTCGACCTTAAACATAAATTGTTTTTCTGGCAACTCTATACCGTTATTCGTTTGCAGTCACCCATGTCGTGGGGAGCCTGGACCTTGCTGATTATTACACCATTATCAATCATGTGGAGTCTGATGTACCTGCGCGAACTCATGAATAACCTGAAGGACAATCCGTTTGCTCCTCAGGGTTTAATGCGCTGGATGACAGGCATCATGGATAAATATACATGGATTGATTCATTTATTGCCTGGCTGGTAAAGTACCGCAAGATTTTCGCCTGGATCAACATTTATTATGCACTCATCCTGGGCATTTATACAGGGATTCTGTTGTCAGCATTCAATGCGAGACCATTGTGGAATACTTCGCTGCTGGGGCCTTTGTTTCTCGTATCAGGTTTATCTACTGCTGCTGCCACCATCATGTGGATGTCAAAAGATCACATTGAACGCAGTGTAATGAGCAAAGTTGATTTGATGCTGATTGGAATTGAACTGTTTTTTATAGTACATCTTTTCATGGGATTTCTTGCCAGTTCGGCAGTTCAGATCGAAGCTGCACATCTTTTTCTTGGTGGTGAATTTACAGTGGCATTCTGGGTATTTGTTGTAATCCTCGGACTCCTTTTTCCTGCAATTCTTGAAATACTGGAGTTGTTCGGATTCAAAATTCCGGTTGCACTGCCTGCAGCCCTGATACTGTTTGGTGGTTTTATGTTCCGCTTCATTATGGTTGAAGCTGGTCAGATTACCAGATATTTATATTGAAAATAAAAATATTACAAACGATGGAACACATACAAAATCAAGACCATAGCAAAAAATACCTGAATCCGTATCTGGGGGGTGTGCTGCTGGGTTTAATTCTCCTGCTTACTTTTTATATTACCGGCCGTGGACTTGGAGCCAGTGGAGCCGTTAAAAGTACGGTGGTTACGGCAGTAGATGCCGTTGCCTCAAAACATGCGCATAACTCGCATTACTACAATCAGTTTTTAAACAACGATGAAAGCCCCATGAGCAACTGGCTCGTATTCGAAGTCATCGGCATTCTGGCCGGAGCTTTTGTTTCGGGTGCACTTTCCGGACGTTTGAAGTTAAAGGTTGAACACTCACCCAAAATCACCTCACGCAAACGCCTCATATTTGCCCTTTTGGGCGGGCTTGCCTTTGGCCTGGGTTCACAGTTCGGACGTGGTTGTACCAGTGGTGCTGCACTCAGCGGCATGGCTGCTTTATCGCTCGGTGGTTTTATAGCCATGATGGGCATTTTTGGTGGTGGTTATATGTTTGCTTATTTTTTCAGAAAACTCTGGATTTAATCCTTTAAAAAACATTGAATTATGGTAGGACCATTAATTTCACAGGGAATCATCGATCCGGCATGGAACAACGTTATTGCAGTTGTGATTGGGGCAGCTTTTGGTTTTGTGCTTGAAGCCTCCGGGTTTTCGAGTTCACGCAAACTGGCCGGCGTCTTTTACGGCTATGACTTTGTTGTACTTAAAGTATTCTTTACTGCAGCTGTTACTGCCGCGCTGGGTATTTTTTATTTCGGATATTTGGGTTGGATTGACCTGAGCCAGATATACATCCACCCAACGTTTATTCAGTCGGCAGTTGTTGGCGGGATAATTATGGGGCTTGGGTTTATTATGGGCGGATTTTGCCCGGGTACCAGCTTTTGCGGAGTGGCCATCGGTAAAATTGATGCCATGATATATACCGTGGGCATGTTCGTGGGCATTCTTATATTCTCTGAGGCTTTCCCGCTGTATGAAAAATTCTTTTCGGCCGGAGCACTCGGCAATATCACTGTTTATGAAGTACTCGGAATACCCGCTGCGGTATTTCTGCTGATACTGACTGTGGTAGCTGTGGCTGCATTTTATATTACAGCCCTCATTCAGAAAAAAATAAAGGAAGTTGATTATTAAAAGCTATTCATTATGAACAAAGGATTTGCAATCATTGCTCCGGTTTTGCTGGTTCTGGCTCTTGGTCTGTTGATGATGCCAAAAGGTCAGAATTCACGTGAACTGAATCCCACCCAACTTCTGGCCGAAGTAAACGATCAGACCAGGTTTCTCACAACAGATCAGGTTGCCGCCAACATTATCCGCAAAGATCCTTCAATGCAATTGGTTGATGTAAGAAAACCGGCTGATTTTGAAGTATTCAGCTTACAGGGTGCAATAAATATTCCGCTCGATTCATTGCTGAACCCACAGTATGCAGCAATTATTGACGATCAGAATAAGCAGACTGTTTTTTATTCAAACGCTGACATCCTTTCGGAACAGGCTTTTTTGCTTTGCCGCAGAGCCGGGATGAAAAACGTAATGGTGTTAAAGGGCGGGTTGAACAGTTGGTTTAATACCATCATCAAGCCGGTTGCACCTTCACAAAGTGCTTCCAGGGCTGAATTTGAGCTATATAGTTCCAGACTGGCTGCCAGGCAGTTTTTTACAGGAGCTTCAACGGTGGCACCTTCTGCTGCTGCTCAGAAATCAAAAGAGCCTGTGAAGGTAAACCTGAAACCTGTTGCCAAAAAGGAGGCTGAAGGAGGTTGTTAAATGTGGTATGCTAATACAATGAAACGATGAACAAAAAATATATTATTTTAATAATTACATTGGTAATTATATTCTTTGCACTAATACTTACCATGCGGCAACAGGTTCCGGCCTATAGCCTTACACTCAATGAATCACTGCAGGATGCTAAGGATAACGGGAATGTTTTAATGCCCGCAGATGTGGTGAACATCATCAATAATTCAGGTGAAAAAAGACATGTTTTTATTGATGTTCGCAATTCATATGACTATGTAAAAGGACATCTTACGGGCGCAGCAAACATGCCTTCAGGAAGTATTTTATCTGATGAAAATCAAAAAATATTCAGAAGGTTAAATGAAGCCAAAGTTGATGTGATACTATACGGAAACACGCAGAGTGAGGCCAATGCTCCCTGGATGCTGCTCAGGCAGATGGGCTACGGCAATGTGAAAATTATGGCTGGTGGCTACCCTACTTATGTTGCTTTTATGAACCATGACAGTACAGGTATGGCATCCTTTAAACCTGCCGAAGCCGCAATGCTTGATTATGCAGCAGCCATGCGTGCAGACACAAGTTCGGCTGTGCCAAAAAAACCTGTTGTAAAGAAGACCGTAAAACTTGCCCCTGTAGCAAAGGAGAAAGCTGCCGAAGGGGGTTGTTAGTCCTTATAATTGAAAAAGATAAGCCCGGGAGATATCTTCCGGGTTTTTCTTATTTGTTAAATGCCTTATTGCACACAGATTGAACAGATTATGCGGATTGCCACAGAAAATATCAGTGCATATCCGCAACATCCGCGTAATCAGCGTTCCAGCTTTTCTTCCTTCTGCCTAGCTGATACGGTGTTACAGGAGCGGAATGAGATCTTTTAATGTCCTAAGAGCATCCGGCAGGTGAGGACTCCTCCCCGATACTGATTTATTTATCTGCATATCCCCATATCAGCAAATCAGCAAATCATGATACACCTTCGCAACCTGCTGAATTACAGGAGTATTGCCATCATTCACAATTACAAAACCGGCCAGAGCTACCTTACGTTCTTCAGGCCATTGATTCTTCATACGTTGTAAAACATCCTGCTCCCCTGCCCCGTCACGGGCCATTACCCGCTTTACACGCAACGGCTCTGGTGCTGTAACAACCACAATGCTGTCGAAATCTTTGTAATGCCCGCTCTCAAACAAAATGGCTGCCTCCTCAATTACAAATGCTGATTTTTGTAAATTGTACCATGTATTGAAAGCGTCAAAAACCTGCTCATGGATCACCGAATTCACCAGTTCAAGAGCTTTGGGATCACTAAAAATAACTTTGGCAAAAACCTTTCTGTCAATTTTATCCGAATGATTTCCAAGGATCTGATTTCCGAACTGCTTTACGAAATATGCAGTATTTTCAGGCAGATCAAGAAGTTGTTTTGCTACATTGTCAGCATTAAACACAGGAATGCCCATGGATGCAAAAATTTCGGCCACAAGGCTTTTCCCGCTCCCGATGTTGCCCGTAAGGCCTACTTTGCGCATGGCTTAGTCGAGAATAATGAATTCAACATTCTGTGGCTCTATACGTACAAGCCTTGTATGCCGTGGCAATGAACCAACCTTTACCTGCAGATAGCTTCCGGTGACCGTTGCGGCATCATGGCACGAAACCGTAAGTTTAAACTGGGTCTGATCAATATTTTTAAACTCTCTGAGCGGCACCATTACGGTAATAATACATTTTTCAGGAAAAGTCCTGATTTTACAATTGCCTGAAGTATCGGGCGCTACAGGCACTTCAACGCTGGTTTCAGTAAACTTTTCGGCAAAAATATTTATTTTCACCTGTGTACTGCTGAAAATTAAAGGAATGTGTTTTACAGGATATACCAGATCAGCCGTAAGTGAATTATTCCGGGAAATTTCTCCGGCCTGAATATGGCGGGTTGAAATATACCTGAGTGTATCAAGAATTGCTGCAGGACCTTTCACATCAATACTATCGGGCAAACAAGCCATTGAATCATATAACATTACCTGTGGGGCAAGGCTGAAACTCACATGTGGCTTTACAGGCAGACGCAGGGTTTTAATCCGTTCGAACTTTAAAAAAAGCGTATCGGGCGAAATAGCTACCACTTTGCCTGATATCCGCACCTGATCACTGATTGACTGAATGAGCTGCCTGGTGAGCAGCATACTGTGATACACCCCGTTGGTTTCTTTGCGGAGCTTAAGTTCAGCCATATTAACCCTGAGTTGGCCCGGTGATTCAAAATACCTCAGGGCAATAATCCGTAAACCCTTAAGACTCACCCTGACATTGAGACTGGTATCGCTCACCGATGACAATACTCTGCCTTTGGGCGAATTTTCAAAAGTAAGGGGAATTACAATGGTTTCTTCGTAATCTTTTGAGAACTGTACAATAAGCCAGAAAAGGCTTGCAAAAAACACGCAGAGCGCAAAAACAGAAAGCCGGTTCCTGAACTGCTTGTCACGGAGTTTAAACCTGTGAGAAAGTGAATTTCTGGAACCGACTTTCATGTTAAGTGGTAAAAAAAATGAAAACGTAATAAGTTAAACAGCCTTTATTTTTGCAGGATTCGCTGCAAAAACAAGTCTTATTTACCATCTTTTGGTGCGGTATTCATTGCAATGGCCGATTTCTCAACCTTTAGTTTGTTTTGTCCTTCAACTTCGATGATAACAGTAGATTCCTGTACCTCAACGATTTTGCCGTGAATTCCACCTGCGGTTACAATTTTATCACCTTTCTGAAGGGTTTCACGGAATTTTCGCTCATCTTTGCTTTTCTTCATTTGTGGGCGAATAAAGAAAAAGTAGAATACCACGATGATAAGAAGAAGTGGTAAAAGCGACATAAAGCCTGAGCCGCCCTGCTGTCCTGGCTGGGGACCCATTAAAATAACTGATAATAAATGATTCATTGGTAGAGTATTAGGATTAATTTTGTTCGGGTTGAAACACTTCTGCTTTAATCTGCAAAACTGTTGAATTGGGGTTGGTATTTGAAAGAACGGTAATGGTTTTGTGCTGAAAACCCTTTCGACCGTCACTGTTAAAGCTGACCGAAATAAAACCGTCTTTTCCGGGAGAGATTGGTGTTGTGGGATATTCAGGTGCAGTGCAGCCACAACTGGTACTTACCTTTGTGATAAGCAAATCAGCGTTGCCGGCATTTTTGAATTTGAAATTGTAGGTAACTTTTTCGCCGGAAATAATCCTGCCAAAATCATGAATATCTTCATTAAACTGAATAACAGGCATTGGCGCGCCGGTTGAACCGTCAGCAGTAGCAGGATTTTTGACAAGATCGCCGCTCAGATTTTTAGAATCGCTGTTATTGCATGAAGCCATAATCAACAGTAAGAAGCCAAAAAGCAAAGATAATTTCTTCATGGGTCATAGAATTAATTTGCAAAAGTAGTTTTTTTTGGAGGAAGTTACCAATCATATGCCTAACATCGTAAATTTGAACCGCAAAAATTAATCCCTGTTAAAGCTTATGCTGATTTATCTTATAGGATATATGGGTTCAGGAAAATCGTCAATCGGCCCAAGACTGGCCCGTGGATTGGGATATGAATTTGTTGATATAGATCTGACAATAGAAGAAAAATACAAACTAAGCATACGTGATTTTTTTCAGAAATATGGAGAAGACCGTTTCAGGTTTGTTGAACATCAGACGCTGATTGATTCATTTAAACTTGAAAATCATATAATTGCAACAGGAGGCGGAACGCCCTGTTACTTCAACAACATGGAACTTATAAAAAAATATGGCTTGTCAGTCTATTTACAACTCTCGATTGATGCCCTGCACGACAGACTTTGGCAGTCAAGGAAACCCCGGCCTCTGGTAAAAGATATTGAACCCGTGGCATTGCGGAAACAAATAGCCGATCATCTTGCTATTCGTGAAAAATATTATAAAATGGCTGACCTGATTGTTGATGCCAACCGCCCGGATACCAGTTATCTGGTAAACATACTGAAACACAGCATTACTGATTCTTCAGTGTAAGCAGCACTACATTCTCAACATGCGAAGTATGCGGGAACATATCGACCGGTTGAATTTTCACAACATCATAATAATCTGACATCAGCGTAATGTCACGTGCCTGCGTGGCAGGATTACAACTGATATATACAATTCGTGACGGCGCTGCAGCAATCATCTGTTCAATGACCTTCGGATGCATGCCCGCACGCGGAGGGTCGGTAATGATCACATCGGGCTTGCCTTGTTCCTTCACAAATTCAGGATTAAGAACCTTTGCCATATCCCCCGCAAAAAATGAAGTATTACTGATATGGTTCAACTCAGAATTTGCGTTGGCGTCGGTCACAGCAGATTCAATATATTCAATTCCAATAACTTTTTTACAAGAGCGGGCAACAAAATTTGCAATGGTTCCGGTGCCTGTATACAGGTCATAAACCACATCATCGGTCTTCAGTTGAGCATATTCCCTGGCCAACCGGTACAATGCAAGCGCCTGATTTGAATTGGTCTGAAAAAAGGAAACGGGTCCGATTTTATATACCAGATCCTCCATTTTTTCAATAATAAACGGGTTTCCTGCAAAAAGCTGCAGGTCAAGATCGGCAATGGAGTCGTTGGCTTTGGTATTTACAACCAGAAAAAGTGAGGTAATCTGAGGGAAAGCATCACGAATAAACGCCATCAGTTGTTGTATCTTTTCAGCATCATCCGAACCAAAAACCACGATGACCATCAGATCACCGGAATTGGTGGTGCGTATAATGAGGTTGCGGAGCAGGCCCTGGTGGTTACGCATATCCTGATAGGTCCAGCCTTTTTTAATCGTAAAATTCCGCACGGCAAGCCTGATTTCATTTGAAGGCTCAGTCTGCAGGTAACAATGGTCAAGATCGAGCACACGGTCGAAACGGCCGGGCAGGTGAAAGCCAAGCCCATTCATCTGCAGCACCTCATTCGAAGTATTTTCACCCGTCATCAGCCAGCGTTTGTTGCAGAACGTATATTCAAGCTTATTCCGGTAATAAAACACATGTTCAGAGGGGATGATTTTGTTGACTTCGGGCATAAAGAATTTCCCGATGCGGCCAAGTGCATCTTTTACCTGCTTTTCTTTGTAGAAAAGTTGTTCGGTGTAATCCATATTTTGCCATTTGCATCCGCCGCACAATCCAAAATGACTGCAACGGGGTTCAACCCTGTGCTCCGAAGCCGTATGCAGTTTAACGGCACGGCCTTCCATGAAGTTTTTCTTGCGGTTAAATACTTTCACATCAACCACATCGCCGGGAATTACATAAGGTACAAATACAACCATTTCACCGGCGCGTCCAACGGCATTGCCATCAGATCCGGCATCGGTTATTTCAACTTTTTCAAGCAGCGGGAGTTCTTTTTTGCGCATAACAAATTGCAGAATTTGGCTGCAAAAGTACTTTTAAATTGCAGAATTCTGAAAAACATAGCTGCCTAAGCCATAAATTACCATATTAAATCATTGACGAACTGTTTCTTATAAGTCGTTTTACAACTCAAAATAACAGGATGAGGCCATGAAATATTTCAACCATCACTCCGTTATCCGTTAAGGTAAACGGTTGTTTTTAACCTTTTGCTTACTTTTACAGTCGCAATTCACTTATTAAACCATTTCTGTGCGAACACTCATACGAATTACAGCTGCACTCCTGCTATCAGGAATCATTTTTAACAATACTTTTGGTCAGGATGCCGGAAGTCAGACATTTGGGTTTTTAAATCTTTCAAATTCAGCACGTATTGCAGCATTGGGCGGGAATTTCCTGGCAATTAAAGACAACGATATTACACTTACACCCGTAAACCCTTCACTTATCAGCAGTGAAATGCATAATAGTCTGGCATTTAGTGCCGTTGATTATTTTTCAGATATTAATTACGGCTTTGCCTCTTATGGCCGCACCTTCGGGAATACCGGCACCTTTGTTGGCACCCTGCAGTTTATCGATTACGGACAATTTAAAAATGCTGATGTAACCGGCACAACTTACGGAAACTTTGCCGCCAATGAAATGGCCCTGAATATCGGCTGGGGTCGCGACCTGGATTCAAACTTCTCGATAGGTGCAAATCTGAAAGGAATTTACTCATCTTTTGATACCTATACCTCATCCGGAATTGCTGTTGATGTAGCAAGTACCTATAGCGTGCCCGAAAAAAGGTTCGCAATTTCATTGATAGCCAGCAACATTGGAATGCAATTGCAGCGCTACCGGGCTGGTGATCGTGAACCTTTACCCTTTGAGCTGCGGCTTGGACTTTCAAAACGGCTTGAACATTTGCCCCTGCGCATTTCAGTATTGTTTACACATCTCGAAAAATGGGACCTTACTTACGATGACCCGCTTGCTGTTGAAACAGATCCGATTACCGGAGCGGTAAAAGAAAAAAGCGGTGTATCTGATTTTGCCGATAAATTTATGCGGCATGTTATTATCGGAGCTGAATTCCAGCCAATCAAGGCTTTAAGTCTCAGGTTGGGTTACAACTATCAGCGCCGTCAGGAAATGAAAGTTGAATCAAAGCTTTCAACAATCGGCTTTTCATGGGGAATAGGACTGCAAATTTCGAAGTTCAATTTTTCATATGCACGCAGCGCCCAGCATCTGGTTGGTTCACCCAATTATTTTACCATTACAACCAATCTTGATACATTCAAACGCCGTGCTGCCAAGGCTGAATAAACCAGGATTCAGGATGTTTTAAAGCCAAATAACCAGCTTCAGAAGAATTCATTTAATTAATTTCCGTCATGAATAAATTCAACAAAATATTTATTTTCAGCACATTCACTCTGATTTTTATGTTTATGACATCAGGCTGCGACATCCTGAATCAGGCTCAGAAAATGTTGAATTTTGCAAATTGCCAGTTTAAAGTTCAGAATGTTACCAATGTAAATCTGGTGGGAATTAATGTTCAGAACATTAAATCAGTGAATGATTTGAGTATTCTGGATGCTGCCAAAATAATGGCCGCCGTGGCTGCCAACTCATTCCCGCTGACTTTCAATCTGAATATTCAGGCCAAAAACCCAAATACGACTGCTGCGGGCATGAACCAGATGCAATGGATTCTTTTTATCGACAACATACAGATGGTGAGCGGCAACCTGAATCAGCAGGTCAATATCCCGGCCAATCAGGGAATTGCAACCATTCCACTCAATATCAGCGTTGATCTGAAACAGGTTTTAAAAGGCAAATCAGCCGATGCCATCGCCAACTTTGGCCTGAATCTGGCCGGAGCCGGCAACAAACCAACGCGTATCACCATGAAATTAAAACCCACGATCATGATTGGGTCCTATCCAATGAAATACCCTGATTACATTACAATTGGAACTGAATTCAGGTAAAAAGCTTTGGAGTTTCTTCTCTTTGGCCGGTATTACATATCTTTGCACATCTATTCTGTTATTCACTTAATGGCAATTTGCAAGTATGGAAATCAGGCGTGATAACAATTGTGGTTTTTGTTTCGGGGTTGAAAAAGCTGTTGAGAAAGCATTGGATTCACTTGTGACCGAAAAAAAACTTTACTGTCTGGGTGAAATAGTACACAACCGCCTTGAAGTTGACCGGCTATCAGAAAAAGGCCTGAAAACAATTTCCAGGCAACAATTTGATACACTCAAAAATGCCACTGTCCTGATTCGTGCGCATGGCGAACCCCCTGAAACCTATCAAAAAGCCAAAACCAACAACCTGACGCTTGTGGATGCTACCTGCCCTGTTGTAAAAAAGCTTCAGAAAAAAGTTGCCGATCAGTGGGTGAAAATGAAAAAGACCAACGGGCAGATGGCCATTTACGGCAAAAAAGGGCATGCCGAAACCATCGGACTCAACGGGCAGACAGACAATAATGCGATCATCATTCAAGACGAATCAGATCTTTCAGCCATTGATTTTTCGCGCCCGCTTTCACTGGTATCACAGACTACCATGGGCATCGATGGCTTTCTGACGGTTAAAAATGCCATCGCCGAAAAATACAAAACCCATGGCAATCACCATCCCGGTTTTACCTGTTTCGATTCAATCTGCCGTCAGGTTTCAGGCCGTGCCGATAAGCTTGCTGAGTTTGCCACAGGTGTTGATGTTTTGATTTTTGTAAGCGGACATGGAAGTTCTAATGGCAGGATTTTATATGAAGCCGCTGTAAAAGTCAATCCGCATACCCACCTTGTGGAATCAGCAGAAGAACTTGAAAAAGAATGGTTTGATCAATGCAATATTGCAGGTATTTCTGGTGCTACAAGCACTCCCGTTTGGCTGATGGACGCCGTAGAGCAAAGAATCAGACAATTAGAATCAGAGGCAAAAATCAATTAACTTACTACAAATCATTGTT
>CAZKCK010000058.1:0-19048 GCA_964550695.1 uncultured Bacteroidales bacterium
CTCGCGACCCCGACCTTGGCAAGGTCGTGCTCTACCAACTGAGCTACTTCCGCATGCTGGTGTTTTGAGGCTGCAAATATAAAACTTTTTTCAAATACAAAACAAGGGCTGAATTATTTTTTTTTCGTGAGTAAACCTTTAATGTGGTTCAGTTTCATGAGTGCCTCAACCGGTGTAAGTGTATCAATATTGGTATTAATAATCTCGTCTTTTATTTGCAGTAACAACGGGTCGTCTAGTTGTATAAAACTAAGCTGGTAATTGTCATCCTTTTTCACTTTTTGGTGCCGCACAGTTTTATTTCCGGCTAGCGCATCGCTGTTATGCGATTCTTCGAGCCGCGCCAGCAAATCATTGGCCCTTTCAATAACACTATTTGGCATCCCGGCCATCCGAGCCACATGTATTCCAAAACTATGCTCACTCCCGCCATTAACCATTTTGCGCAAAAAAATAATCTTGTTGTGGATTTCTTTCACTGATATGTGAAAGTTCTTGATACGTGTAAACAAGCCAGCCATTTCATTCAATTCGTGATAATGTGTGGCAAACAATATTTTGGGTCTGAAAAGCGGGTGCTGATGCAAGAATTCAACAATTGACCAGGCAATAGAAATACCATCATATGTACTTGTCCCTCTGCCAATTTCATCAAGTATTATCAGACTTCGGTCAGATACATTATTTAATATGCTGGCTGTTTCGTTCATTTCAACCATAAAGGTTGATTCGCCCGACGAAATGTTATCAGAAGCACCAACACGTGTAAAAACCTTATCAACTATCCCGATATTTGCCTGTTCGGCAGGCACATAACAACCTATCTGAGCCAGCAGAACAATCAGTGCTGTCTGCCGTAATAGGGCTGACTTACCGGACATATTGGGTCCGGTTAGAATAATAATTTGTTGATTATCAGGACTTAAAAAAATATCATTTGCCACATAAGCTTCACCGGGTGGTAGTTGTTTTTCGATAACCGGATGGCGCCCATTTCTGATATCGAGCACCGTTGAATCATTAAGAGCAGGTCTGACGTATTTGTTAGTAATTGCAAGTTCAGCAAAATTATTCAACACATCAAGTCTGGCAGTAAGGCCGGCATTCAATTGAACAGGTTGTACATAATCGGCCAGAGCCACCACCAAATCATTAAAAAGCTGGGTTTCGAGCAAAAGTATTTTTTCTTCAGCCCCCAGAATTTTCTGTTCATAATCCTTGAGTTCTTCGGTGATGTATCTTTCAGCATTCACAAGCGTCTGCTTCCGGTTCCAGGTTTCAGGCACCTTGTCTTTATGTGCATTGGTAACTTCCAGAAAATAACCAAATACATTATTATAACCAATTTTTAACGACGTGATTCCTGTTGCCTGACTTTCGCGTTGCTGAATCCGGGCAAGATAATCCTTACCTGAATACTGTATCTCACGTAATTCATCAAGTTCGGCATTAAAACCGATTGAAATCACACCACCCTTGTTAACCGCTACCGGAGGGTCATCGTTGAGTTCCCGTCCAATCCGGTCGCGGATAAGCATGCATACATTCATTTGTTCACCGATACTCATCAATGCTTTATCACCTGATGCAATACAGGATGCCTTGATTTCCTCAATGGCAAAAAGTGCTCTGCGAATCTGCAGAACTTCACGCGGGTTCACTCTTCCGACTGCAACTTTTGAAATCAGCCGTTCCATATCGCCGATAACCCTGAGTTGTGCATTGAGTTTCTCTCTGAAACCATTGTTGGATTTCAGATATTCAACAATGCTCAGCCGTTCCTCAATGGGTCTCCGCTCTTTCAGCGGCATGGTAATCCAACGGCGAATCAGTCTTGAACCCATTGGGGTAATGGTGTGATCGATCACCTGTAACAAAGTAACCGCATTTTCCGAATTCGGCAGAACAAGTTCAAGGTTTCGGATGGTAAACCTGTCGAGCCACACATAATGGTCTTCTTCAACCCTTGAGATTCTTGTGATATGGGCTACCCGGTCATGCTGAGTTTCAGAGAGGTAGTGCAAAGCAGCACCGGCAGCAATAATTGCCTGCTCCATCTGATCTATGCCAAAACCTTTGAGTGATGTGGTCTGAAAGTGTTTCAGCAATAAATCGTGTGAAAAATCGGGTGTAAAAACCCAATCTTCAAAAGTATTGGTATAAAATTTATCTCCGAAAGTCTCAACAAACTGACGTAACTTATTCTTTTGGAGTACGATCTCAGATGGTCTGAAGTTCTGCAACAGTTTATCTATGTATTCGGCATTCCCCTGAGCCACATAAAACTCACCTGTGGAAATATCAAGAAATGAAATCCCGGAATTTTTCCCATCAAGGTGCAATCCGGCAAGAAAGTTATTTTCTTTTTGCTCAAGAATTTTGTCGTTATATGACACTCCGGGAGTAACCAACTCAGTTACACCTCTTTTTACAATAGTCTTGGTAAGCTTTGGATCTTCCAATTGATCGCAAATAGCCACACGAAAACCTGCTTTTACAAGTTTTGGCAGATAAGTATCAAGCGAATGATGCGGAAAACCTGCAAGTTCAACAAACGACGCGGCACCATTGGCGCGGCGTGTGAGTACAATGCCCAGAATTCCGGATGCTTTAACTGCATCACTACCGAAAGTTTCGTAAAAATCACCAACCCTGAACAACAGCAACGCATCAGGATATTTTGATTTAATCCTGTTGTACTGCTTCATCAGCGGGGTTTCAACTATGCTATGCGTATCGCTCAAAGTATGCTTGTTTATTTCAGCAAAGTTAAGATTTTGCTGAAAATTACCTTGGAATACCTAAAAGGAATTGGATTATTTTTGCAGGCTATGCTGAAAACAAGTAACGATGAACTCAACCGTCTGTCGGTTGATGAGTATAAGAAAACCGAAAAGTATCCACTGCAGGTGGTTCTTGACAATATCCGGAGTCAAAGCAACACCGGGTCTGTCTTCCGTACGTGCGATGCCTTCAGGATCAAGAAATTGTATTTATGCGGAATAACAGCTACGCCACCACACCGCGAAATCCAAAAAACGGCTCTGGGCGCAACAGAATCCGTTGATTGGGAATATTTTGACAATACCAGCGACTGCCTTCAATCCTTAAAAAATGAAGGATATCTTATATATGTAATTGAACAGGCATATAAAAAAAGGTATTTGGGATCGTTTGAACCAGAGAAAGATCAGAAAATTGCACTTGTTTTCGGGAATGAAATAAATGGAATTGACGAACAGGTGATGAAAATGGCCGACGCATGTATTGAAATCCCACAGTTCGGAACCAAGCATTCTTTAAACATTGCTGTGAGTGCCGGCATTGTAATTTGGGAATTCTCAAAGTTCCGTTTTTAACCATTTGATTAAAATAATTGAAAGCAGTATTTATACTTACCAGTGAATTTTCAAAATTTTGGATACCTCTTTTCGCTTGTAAAATCATCAATCAGGAAGGCCTAACCGACACTTTTACAAATCAAAAATGTTAAATCGGGTGTCACGATGATTCAGCCAATGCTATTTTTGCAAATACTTATCAACATTTTATTAACAAACCATTGATTTAATGTAACCTTTTTACCGCTGTAGGTGTTTAAAAAGCAATAAGAAGACAGCCCAACCAGCTCTGCAAAGGCCGATAAAACTGTCACTTAGGCATTAAATGTGTGAAAATTTTTAATCTCATGTTGCTTTTATGATTTTTTGTCTTATTTTTGTGAAAAATCTAGAACAGCATTTAAAAAACAGTTCTTACCTATGAAAAAGTTCTATAAAATTTCCCGCAAAGTTTTGCTCATTGTTCTTATCGGTCTGATTCCCACAGTTTTTTACGGTCAGAAGACTGATACCAAGGCTAGCAAACCTTCGTTTGATCCTTACTGGTATATTGGTGCACAAGCTGGTTTCAGCAAACTGCATGGTGATATAACCAAATATAAATGGATGCCTGACAAAGATAACTGGAACTATGGTTTCGGTGGTCTTTTCGGAAGGCAACTAACTCCATTTCTGGGAGTCAGAGGCAATCTTGCTTACGGTAATTATTCCGGAAGTGAAGACAGGGCCAGTGAATCCTGGAAACCTTATTTCAACCAAAAGGTAGAAGGCAGTTATATTGATTATTCAATACAAGCTACTTTTGATCTGGATAATCTGATTTTCAGTTACAATCCTGACCGCAAACTGGGCTTCTACGGTATACTCGGAGTTGGGCAGTCAAATTACAGGGTAAGGAAATATGACATTCCTTCCGGTGTTGAAATAGCTTCAAGGGGTGTGAATACCGATCAGGGTGAAGGTGACGGCAAAGGTTTCGGAAACCGTGACCTTATTATCATGGCTCCGGCAGGTCTGGGATTTAATTACAGCATTACTCCCAAAATTGACCTTACCCTCGAAAGTGTGATTCGCTTCACAGATACCGAAGGTATGGATATTCAGTCAGGCGGTGCCAAAGCCATCAAACAGGATTTCTATAGTTTAACGTCCTTGGGCGTTGTTTACAAATTCGGACAAGGTGTCAACATTGAAAAGATGCAGAAAAACTTCGGTTTGGTTAAATTTGATGCAATTCCCCCGGTTCTCGAAACCAAAGGCGATTCAATCAGTGTAACAATCCGCGGCACTTTCCCTCCCAACTATTTCGATAAAAAAGCAGCCGTATGCTTCCAGCCCGTTCTAAAATATCAGGGCGGTGAACTACCTCTGAAATCGATGATGTTCCGTGGCGAAAGCGTTAAAGGTGATGCTGAAATGATCAATTACAAAAATGGTGGCACTTTTACCTACAAAACAACCATCCCATACAAACCCGAATACAATTCTTCAGAACTTGTGGCTTCACCGATTGCATTTGTACCCAAAGCTATTCCTGTTAATAAAGGCATGAAATGCGGCGAAACAGCCGGCTATAAATCATTGGTGCTTGGCGATCGCAAACTTGCTGATGGTGTTATTTATACCTGCAAACGCGTTGTTGCTAGTTCAGATCTTACTACATCTGCCCATGGTTACATTCTTGAGAATATCCTTACCAACAATGGTAAAATATTCTTCCCCAAGAATAAAGACAATATTAACTTTAATTTTGGTCTGAATAAAACTGATGCTGCTAAGGCTGAATGGGCTTCATTGTACAACTACATCAAAAATTCTTACAAGGTGAAAGACATAGCCATCAATGGCTGGGCTTCACCAGAAGGAGAAGAAACATTTAACGAAAATCTGTCAGGCAAACGTGCTGAGGCAACCAAGAAAGAGATTCTGAAGGATTTCGAGAAAATGCGTAAAGACAAAAAGAATCCTTTCAATGTTCCTGCTGACATCACTTTCAGCACCGCCGGAAATGGTCCCGACTGGAATGGTTTCATGAAGTTGGTTGAATCATCTGACATGAAGGAAAAGAACACCGTAATGAACGTGGTAAATTCGGCTGATCCCAAAAAGAAAGAAGAAGAAATCAGGAATATGATTCTGATCTATCCCCAGATCGAAGAAAAATTATTACCACCGCTCAGAAGGGCCGAAGTTGTTGTAAGTGTATACGAACCTAAGAAAACTGCTGAAGAAATCGCTGCATTGGCCATTTCAAAACCAGAAAGCCTTACGGATAAAGAACTGCTTTATGCTGCTTCTCTTACCGAAGACCAGAAAACACAGCAGAAAATTTATCGTGCCGCTGCACAGCTTTATCCTGACAATTACAGAGCACACAACAATGCCGGTGTAATTGAACTTAAACTTGGCAATGTTAATGAAGCTGCTTCATATTTTGAAAAAGCGAACAGCCTTTCACCTGACAACGGCGAAGTTGTGAATAACCTTGGCGCTGTAGCTATGAAAAAAGGCGACTATGCCAAAGCCAGACAAATGTTTGAAAAGGCTAAGAAGCTCGGTATGAATGAAAATTACAACCTGGGTGTTCTGCTGATTCCTGAAGGAAAATATGACGAAGCCGTTGCTGCCATGAAAGGCAAGAAATGCGACTATAATCTTGCTTTAGGCCTCATGCTCTCAGGAAATACCGGTGAAGCAGGAAAACTACTTGATTGTGCAGAAAAGACTGCCAACACATACTATCTGTCAGCCGTTTTGGCCGCCAGAACCAGCAATGCAGGTATGGTATTTGAAAACCTTGCCAATGCTGTGAAAGCTGACGCAGGTATGAAAGCTACTGCCAGAAACGACAGGGAATTTATAAAATTCTTTGAAACTCCGGAATTTAAGAAGATTGTGGAATAAGAACTGATTCTATATATAAGCAAAAGGCCGTTCAATTTGAACGGCCTTTTTATTTTGGGGTAATCCTGTGAACTCCGGTTGGATAACTACAATTTATAATCGAAAGCAGCAATTTGTAATCTTCATGGCTGGCCACAAAATCAAGCTGATTTGAGTCAATTACGAGTATGCGCATATTGGTCTGCTGTGCGATAAAGTCAAGGTAACCTTTTTGTATCCTTTCAAGGTAATCATATTGGATTTCCTGCTCATAGGATCGCCCGCGCTTTTGTATATTCTTCAATAAACGATTGATATCCACATATAAATAGATCATTAAATCAGGTTGGGGGAGTTGTGAAATAATGATATTAAATAACTTCGTAAACAGCGTATATTCATCAGATTGCAGTGTTTTTCTCGAGAATATCAGAGATTTCTGTATAAAATAATCCGCAATTGTAAATTCCTGAAATAAGTCGAGTCGGGAAGCATCTTTTTTTAGTTGCTGATATCTCTCGGCCAAAAAAGACAGTTCGAGCGGAAAAGCATACTTTTCAGGTTCCTTATAAAACTTGGGTAAAAATGAATTGTCCTCAAACTGCTCCAGTACCAATCTGGCATTGAACTGTTCGGCAAGCATATGAGCGAGAGTCGTCTTCCCTGCCCCAATATTACCTTCAATGGCTATATAATTGTATTTCATTTTATTAGCGTGAGAAAAGCTGTATTTCAATTTTTTGGGAAATTAGCCAATTCTGCCGGAAATCCACGCAGAAGTTGAAAATATTTTTATGTCTGAATCATCAGTACATTCGTCAAGTAACTGTTTTACGGTTCTTTGAAATACAGGGTGTTTCATTTCCGGGGCTATTTGTACAAGGGGCTCAAGTACAAATCTGCGTAAATGTAAGCGTGGGTGTGGCACAATCAATTGCGGTGAACGTATTATTGAATTGTTAAAAAACAGGATGTCAATATCTATCGTCCGTGATGCATAACCACTCACATTCCTTGTTCTGCCAAGCCCGGATTCAATTTGCATCAATTGTTCCAGAAGAGCATCAGCATCAAGGTTCGTAACAATTTTAAGGACGCAATTCAAAAAAGAATTGACACTTTCAAATCCCCAGGGTTGTGTTTCAAAAATATCAGATTGATATACAATGCTATGTGATTCCGATTGAATGCCAGCAACCGCTTTTGCAAGGTTTCCGGCCTTATCTCCAAGATTGCTTCCTAACGACAGATAAACGATATTGTCCATAAAATTACGATCTATTTAAAACGAAATTACCGAAATTTGTCCAAACTTAGCAAACATTTTGTATCATTGCATACCAATAAAAATTCAAAAACCTATGAAACAGTTTCTTAAATTTTTCCTAGCATCAGTTCTCGGAACGTTTATTACGCTCGTAATAATTTTTCTCATCCTGTTTGGAATGATCGTTTCTATGATCACGTTTTCATCAAAACAAGAAGTTGTTCTTGAAGAAAACACCTTGTTAACCATTCAGTTAGACCAACAAATTTTTGATCGGAAACCCGGAAATCCTTTCGAAGGATTTGATTTTCAGGGAATGAAAGCTGCAAAAAACTTTGGTTTGGATGATATATTAAAAAATATCAGCAAGGCCAAAGAGGATCCCAAAATTAAAGGCATATTGCTTGATTTGAGTGAAGTTTCTGCCGGAACTTCTCAGGTTGAAGAAATCAGAAATGCCTTACTCAACTTTAAAGAATCCGGAAAATTTGTGGTAAGCTATGCGGATAATCTTTCACAAAAGGCCTATTATCTTGCATCTGCTGCAAACGAAATATATTTGCAGCCTGAAGGAGCCGTCGATTTTAAAGGAATAATGGTTGATGTAGCCTTTTATAAAAACACTTTGGAGAAGTTGGGCGTAGAGGCCCAGATCATCAGACATGGCAAATTTAAAAGTGCTGTGGAGCCTTTTATGCTTGACAAAATGAGCCCCGAAAACAGGGAACAGATTCAACAGTTTGTTGGTACAATCTGGAACAATCTTGTGGCTGCCATTTCCAAATCGCGTAATATACCCGAAAGTCGTGTAAACGAAATTGCTGACAGCCTCCTTACTACTACGGCAAATGGAGCACTGAAATGCAGGTTCGTTGATAAACTGATGTATCGTGACGAACTTGTTGACAACCTGAAAACCCGCCTTGGAGTTGACAGTGCCGGGAAAATCAACTCAGTTGAATTTGACAAATACATGGATGCTCCGGATCCGGTAAAGAAAAAAATCGACCGCAGCAAACGCATTGCCGTTATTTATGCCACAGGTGAAGTAGAATCAGGCGAAGGAGAAGAAAATACCATCGGTTCAAAAAACATCCCCGAAGCTATACGCGACGCCCGTATGGATGAGAAAGTAAAAGCCATTGTTTTACGCGTAAATTCGCCTGGTGGCAGTGCGCTGGTTTCTGATATAGTTTGGCGCGAAATAGAAATGGCCAAAAAAGTGAAGCCTGTAATTGCCTCATTTGGCGATGTTGCAGCTTCGGGCGGATATTATATTGCCTGCGGGGCAAATAAGATTTTTGCCATGCCCAATACCATCACCGGTTCCATTGGTGTTTTTGGAATGATCCCCAATGCGCAGAAACTGCTTGCCGAAAAACTCGGAATCAACTATGATATGGTAAAAACCAACCAGAATAGCGAATATATCAGCCTGAACCGTCCATTGTCACAATACCAGAAAGATGTGATTCTGGGAGGAATTGAAGATATTTATGATGTATTTACCAGTCATGTGGCCGCAGGTCGTAAAATGACACAGGCCAGCGTGGATAGCATCGGTCAGGGCCGTGTATGGAGCGGGGTGGATGCCAAAAAACTCGGACTGATTGATGAATTCGGGGGATTGGATGCTGCCATTGCAGAAGCAGCAAAACTGGCAGGTATCGAAAACTATAAAATCATGGTCCTTCCCGAACCCAAAAGTCCTTTTGAAGAAATTTTCGGAGAAATGTCGGGCAGTTCGGGTGAAAGCCGGCTCGAAAAAGAACTTGGCGAGTATTACGCTCCGATTAAGACATTGCGTAATCTCGTTAAAATTCAGGGTCCTATTGCCCGTATGCCTTATGATCTGAATATTAAATAATTCTGGTATAATTTTTATCTGAGAGGCTTTTTACATGGTATAAAGCCTCTCTTTCTTTTATATATGAGCACTATTGATGAATTAAAGACAGAGATCAGAAAAATTATCCGGAATAAAAAAGCTGAAGTACCGTTTGAAGAAAAGCTCGAACGCTCAGTCATTCTTATTGAACAGGTTGAAAAACTACCGGTCTTTATGGATGCCGATTCTGTGATGCTTTTCTGGTCGATGTCCGATGAGGTTCAAACACCGGATTTTATCCTGAAATGGTATCTGAAGAAAAAAATAATACTACCGTCGGTGGATGGCACTAACCTGCGGCTTAAGGTATTTACAGGTATAAACTCCATGAAATCAGGCGAATCCTTTGGAATTCCTGAACCTGATGGTGAAGATTTTTTATATCCGGAACAAATCGGGCTTATCATTGTACCGGGAGTGGCCTTTGACAGGAACAACAACCGTATGGGACGGGGTAAAGCATACTACGACAAGCTTTTAAAAAATCTGGACGCTTACAAACTCGGAGTTTGTTTCAATTTTCAACTCCTTGAAAATGTACCTGTGGATGAATTTGATATAAAAATGGATCAGGTACTGGTTTGCTAGTCATTCTGTCAGGAGTGTTGTGGTGGCCGGATTATTGCTATTTTTACGGCTTCTAAATAATTAATGTAATAATCTAATGAATTATACAAAAGATCAGGTGCTGAATGCACTCAGGCATGTTGATGATCCTGATCTTAAAAAGGATCTTGTGACCCTGAATATGATTGAAGATATTCAGATTGAGGGTAACAAAATTGGTTTTAAGATTGTACTCACAACTCCGGCCTGCCCGTTAAAAAATTTAATCCAAAAAAATTGTATTGATGCTATTCATCAGTATGTTGGTTCTGATGTTGTTGTAAATGCAGAACTCACTTCCCGGGTATCTTCGGTTCGAAAAAAAGCTGACGAATTCCTTTCGGGTGTAAAAAACATTATTGCTGTTTCTTCCGGAAAAGGTGGCGTAGGTAAAAGCACCATTGCTGCCAATCTTGCCGTTTCGCTTGCCAAAACAGGCGCTAAAGTGGGTCTGATGGATGCCGATATTTACGGACCGTCGGTTCCGCTTATGTTTGGGCTGGTGGGGGTTCGACCGCACATGACCAAAAAGGGTGACCGTGACCTTGTGGTTCCGGTTGAAAAATATGGTGTAAAAATACTTTCCATCGGGTTTTTTGTCGATCCTGACAAAGCGCTTGTATGGCGCGGACCTATGGCAGCAAGCGCACTTACCCAATTATTCACCGATACTGACTGGGGTGAACTCGACTATATGGTGATTGATATGCCACCCGGAACCGGCGACATCCATCTTACACTCGTACAGCAGATTCCTGTTACAGGTGTTGCCATTGTTACAACCCCGCAGGAAGTTGCCCTGGCCGATGCCCGCAAAGCACTCGACATGTATACACAGGAAAAAATCAATGTGCCTGTTTTAGGGCTTATTGAAAATATGGCATATTTTACACCTGCTGAACTGCCCGATAACAAGTATTACATTTTTGGAAAAGAAGGAGGAAAACACTTTGCTGAAAAGGCAGGTGTGGCCTTACTCGGCCAAATTCCAATCGTTCAGGGCATTTGTGAATCGGGCGATAGTGGCAATCCGGTAACCACTGATTCTGATTCACCCGAAGCTAAGGCATTTGACGAACTGGCAGCAAATGTGGCACGGGCTGTTGCCATTCGCAATGTGAATCTGCCACCCACACGCATTGTTGAAATGAATCAGTCATAAATATTCGCAATTCTTTTAATTCAAAAAGCCAGACTAAAAAAAGGTCTGGCTTTTTTATGTGACAGCTTAAGATTATGGCCTTCTGATGCCAGGCTTTTTTCGGGCAAAAACAGCAAGGCCGCCTTCTGATGTTTCTTTGTAAATACGTGGAATATCGTGCCCCGTCTGATTCATGGCTTTCACCACCTTGTCAAAACTTACAAAATGCTGCCCGTCTGACAGCATGGCGTAAATATCGGCATCCAGGGCGCGTGTTGCAGCAAAGGCGTTGCGTTCAATGCACGGAATCTGTACAAGACCAGCCACCGGATCGCACGTAAGCCCCAGAAAATGCTCCAGACTCATTGCCGCTGCGTATTCAACCTGAGCAGGGGTTCCTCCAAACAACTGTGTTGCTGCCGCCGCCGCCATACTGCAGGCAGTCCCAATCTCACCCTGGCAACCTACCATGGCACCTGAAATGGAAGCATTCTTCTTTACCAGATTGCCAACCAATCCGGCTGTTGCAAGTGCCCGCAATATTTTGGTGTCAGAAAAATCATTGTTTTCCTTTAGCAGGTACAACACCGCCGGCACCACACCGCTCGATCCGCATGTCGGGGCAGTTACAACCTTTCCACCCGAGGCATTTTCCTCAGCCACTGCCAATGCATAGGCAAAAGCAAGATTTCTGCGTCTCAGGCTTTCTTTGTGGCTTTTGAGTTTAATATAATAGGATGCAGCTTTTCGGCCGATATTGAGCCCGCCCGGCAGGGTGCCTTCAGCATCGATACCCCGTTCTACGGATTCACGCATTACCTTCCATACTTCTGCCAGATGCTCCCAGATAACGGGATCCTCATATACATCCACATATTCCCATAAATTCTTGCCTTCCTCATAACACCAGTCAAGGATATCGCTCATTTTACCATGCGGATACACGCAAACCTGCGACTCACGCTGTCCGTCTTCACTGATATCACCTCCTCCGATTGAGTAAACAATCCATTCTCCCAAAACTTCAGATGTCTTTTTTAATGCCTCTAATTTCATACCATTGGGATGGGCAGGAAGAAATGTACCCGGCTCCCAGATTATTTCCAACGGAAATGGTTCAAATTCCTGCATAAGAGCAACATCAGTCAGGTGACCGACACCGGTAGCGGCCAGGCTTCCGTATAATGTAACCCTGTAACCATCTGCTTCAGCAAACCTGTTTTTAAAAATTTCAGCAGCTTTGCGTGGCCCCATGGTATGGCTGCTCGAAGGGCCATAGCCTATCTTATATATTTCGCGTATTGATTCCATTGATGACAAATAAATGACTGCAAAGATACGACAGCAATAGCAGAAGGCCTCAGAAAAGAAAACAGCCTGTGTCAAATAACAAATTTCAAAACACAATCAACAGATATTCAATGCAAAATAAATTGAAAACAAAAATTCACGAAAGCAACACGCCTGATTAAAAATTAAAAATTCATAATTAAAAATTATTCTCTCCGGTCTAATTTATATTCAATCCAATTGATTTACTATATAATTTTACATCCCAAATCGGGTTTAAAAACAAATCGTATTATGAAACGAAGGGATTTTGTTAAATCGCTGGGCATGGGAGTGCTTGCCGGCGGAGCATTAAGTATGGGCGGACTGAATACACTGGCAGCCTCTGAAAATGAAATAACTCCAGAAACCTTACCTGCAGGGCCTTACGACCTTGTTGCTGTTAAAGGAGGAGAACCTGAAGTGATGTTTGACAAGGCTATTGCGGCACTTGGCGGCATGTCGGTTTTTGTAAAAAAAGGTCAGAAAGTGGTTGTAAAACCAAATATAGGATGGGATGTATCACCCGAGCGGGCCGGAAACACCAATCCAAAACTGGTGGCCCGTATCATCAAACATTGCCTTGATGCCGGCGCAAAAGAAGTTTTTGTATTCGACAATACCTGCGATAACTGGATTAAAACCTATGCAAACAGCGGCATCGAAAAAGCCGTGAAGGATGCCGGCGGAAAGATGGTTCCCGGAAATACCGAAAGTTATTACAAACCAGTGACCGTTAAAGGACAGGTACTGAAGAGTACCACCGTACATGAACTCATCCTCAACTGTGATGTATTTATCAATGTTCCCATATTGAAGCACCACAGTTCTGCAGATTTGTCGATTGCAATGAAAAACCTTATGGGAATCGTGTGGGACCGCCGCTACTGGCACCGCAACAACCTGCATCAATGCATTGCTGATTTTGCCGGTTTCAGAAAACCTGACCTGAATGTGATTGATGCCTACAGGGTAATGATGAAAAACGGCCCGCGTGGTGTTTCGGAAGCTGATGTTACGGTGATGAAATCCTTGATTGTTTCACGCGATATCGTGGCAGCAGATGCTGCTGCTGCCAAATTATTCGGCGGAAACCCTGCTGACATTGCACATATCAAAATTGCCAACGATATGAAGATTGGCACAATGGACTTATCAAAGTTAAATATTCACAGAATCACGGTTTAACGAATGCCAGGTTCATTGTTAAAAACCCTCAGACGATTCGTTTCTGTGGGCTTTCTATTGCTTATCTCCCTTTCATTTCTTGATTTTACCGGAGTTTTAAAACCTATTTATTTTCAGCGGGTTACATTTTTACAATTTGTGCCTTCCCTGCTGAAATTCTTGCACTTTCCGGTTTTGGCAGGTGTGGGTTTTGTGATTGTTATCATGCTCACAATTGCATTTGGCAGGGTATATTGTTCCTGGCTGTGCCCTTTGGGAGCCTTTCAGGATATTTTTACATTTTTCTCCAGAAAAACCTCGCGTAAAAAACGCTTTTTTAGTTTTACCAAACCATTGAATTATCTGAGATATCCTGTTCTGGGCATTGTTTCGATTTTGCTATTGGCAGGAATCACTTCCGGTCTGGTATTGGCCGACCCTTTTTCCGTTTATGGAAGGATGGCCAATCATCTTTTTATGCCTATTGCCCTGCTTCTGAACAATGGCATTTCATGGCTGCTTGCAAAGGCAGATGTTTTCACATTAAAACCCTATCCATACCAGGGTTTTGATATTGCCGCAACCATCATAGCGTTGGTTTTCGGCGTGGTGATTGTTTGGCTTGCCCTGAAAAAAGGACGGCTTTACTGCAATGCATATTGCCCGGTGGGAAGCTTGCTTGGCCTGCTAAGCCGGATTTCAGTATTCAGAATTTACCTTGACAGAACCAGATGTACCCACTGCGGCATCTGTGCAGCGGACTGCAAATCAGGCTGTATCGATTTCAGGGAACGCACCGTTGATACTTCGCGCTGTGTGGGCTGTTTTAATTGCCTGACTTCGTGTAAAGACGGAGGTGTAAAGTTTGATGCCGGATGGAAATCGAACCTGCTGATTGATCAAAAACCTGCAAATGGAAGGCGCACCGCATTAAAAGCCATATTGATAGCCCCTACCCTTCTGGCCATGAATGCCCTGGCTCAAACAAAAAAAATTGTTTCGAACAAAGCCCTGATTTCAAATGACCGTGCCCACTTTTCAAGTCCTCCCGGCTCGGTAAGTATCGACCGTTTCAACACTGTTTGCACTGCTTGTCACCTCTGCCTGAGTGCCTGCCCAACCAGGGTCCTGCAGCCGTCATTGTTTGAATATGGCTTGAAAGGCATGCTACAGCCTTATATGGATTACAAATCGAACTTCTGCAATTTTGAATGCACCCGCTGTGGCGATGTCTGCCCTACAGGCGCTATTCTGCCTTTGTTTACCGACCAGAAAAAGCGCACACAAATTGGTAAAGCCCGGTTTGTTGAAAAAAATTGCGTGGTGTACACTGATGGAACAGCTTGCGGTGCGTGCTCTGAACACTGCCCCACAAAAGCTGTGAATATGGTTCCTTACAATAAGCCCGGACTATTGATTCCCAAGGTTGAAGAAGCAATCTGCGTGGGATGTGGTGCCTGTGAATATGCCTGCCCAACCATGCCGTACAAGGCAATTTATGTTGAAGGCAATGCTGAACACAAAAAGGCAGATAAACCCAAAGGCTCAGCAAACAGCAAAGAAGTAGTACCAGAAGAATTTCCTTTCTGAACAGATCAGGATATACCAGAAACATACTAATTTCGTTTTTAAATAATTATACAGAAATTGATTAGCATTGAATCTGAACTGTTTTAAAATTTTGGCAATATGAAATCATTAAAGACGAACATTTTCTTTAAAATAAGCATAATCATCATTATCGGGCTCTTATTATTAATACCCACAGTAATGATTAAAAGCCTGATTTATGAAAGGGAAATGACACAAAAAGAGGCAATCAGCGAAGTTGGTTCAAAATGGGGAGGAGAACAAACTCTTTCAGGGCCTTACATTTCAGTTCCATATCATAAATACATTAAACAGTTCACAAAAAAGGATTCCGTTGAAAAAATGGTATTGGTGAAAGAATACATTCATTTTCTTCCATCAGAGCTTAAAATTTCAGGCAATATATCGCCTGAGCGAAGAAACAGAGGAATTTACGAAATTGTGGTTTACAATTCCAACCTGACCTTTTCAGGCATTTATAACAATATCAGATTTTCTGATCTTGACATTCCATTGAAAGACATTCAATTCGACAAAGCAATAATTACTTTAGGAATCAGCGATTTACGAGGGATTGAAAGGCTGGTTGACCTTAACTGGAATCAGGATAATTATTCATTTAATCCCGGTACGGTCACCAATGACATTTTAGAAAGTGGCATTAATGCACCTGTAAATATTGCCAGTGATGATAGTTCTTCTTATAAATTTTCATTTAATCTTGACTTAAAAGGCAGCCAGTTGCTGTATTTTATTCCTGTGGGAGAGGTTACCGATGTAAAAATGACTTCTACATGGAGCAATCCCAGTTTTAACGGAGCATTTTTACCGGATTCCAGAAAAATATCAGATTCCGGATTCGTTGCAAACTGGAATATTTTACACCTGAACAGAAACTATCCGCAAAAATGGCTTGGCAGTGCCAGCAACCCGGCTGATTCAGCATTTGGAATAGATCTACTGTTACCTGTTGATAATTACCAAAAGTCGATGAGATCGATTAAATATGCCATATTATTCATCGTATTTACTTTTCTCGTGTTCTTTTTTGTAGAAGTTTTAAATAAAGTCTTCATTCATCCTGTTCAATACATTCTGGTTGGAATTGCTCTGGTTGTATTTTATACTCTATTGTTATCTGTTTCTGAATATCTTAACTTCAATTATGCATTTATAATTTCAGCTTTGGCTACACTGGCATTAATTGCAGGATATGTTAAAGCAATATTGAAATCCAATCTCTTAACCATTCTCATTGCCGGTATCCTGTTGGTGTTGTACACTTTTATATTTGTTATTATTCAGTTACAGGATTATGCATTATTGATCGGAAGCATTGGCGTGTTTATTATTCTGGGACTGACCATGTATTTTTCGCGTAAAATAGATTGGTATAATATCAGGCTGGAAGAGAAATAACCAATTGATGTACAAACGATTTTTCAGATTCATACTGCTTTTTGTTGTTTTACTGTCAGCAGGCTTATTGTTGTATGTGTTGATACCGCGCTCATACCATGTACCACAATTAAAAGAACGCTCCGGAACGCAGTTTTGGTCATTATCAACGGGTTCCAGGATTGCTTATACGATGATCCGTGCCAAAGGTCCTGAAAAACCATATCCGATTATCTTTTTACAGGGTGGGCCGGGTGGGTTTATTACCGAACGGAATATTCAGATTTTCAGCAATTTCGCTGACAGTGGTTATAATGTTTACCTCTATGACCAGATTGGCAGCGGACACTCCGACAGGCTGAAAGATATTTCAGAATACACTGCCGACCGTCATAAAAGGGATCTGGAAGAAATTGTGAAGAAAATCAGTTCAGCCAAAGTAATTTTAATCGGGCAATCCTGGGGTGCTATTCTTGCAACCTTATTCGTGGCTGATAACTCCGAAAAAGCATACAAACTGATAGTTACAGGGCCCGGGCCGATACAGCCCTATAAACCGGAGCTTACAACCATCAAAGCACCAGATAGTCTGTACCTTACCGAACCATCGTTTACAAACAAGCAAGCCGTTGAAAAAACAACCAATTTGCGTATAAAAGCCATTGCATACTGGGCCGGGATTTTCGGCAGCAAACTGGCATCAGACCGTGAAGTTGACGATTATCAGACACTTTTGAATAATGAATTAAATAAATCTACTGTTTGTAAACCTTCAAATACATTGACAGCAGAAGGAGGTGGTGGATTCTACGTACAACTTATGACTGTGAACAGTTTTTCTTTTTTTTTCGATCCGCGGCCAATACTAAGAAATTGCAGCATACCGGTTTTGGTCATGAAAGGGCAATGCGATAACCAGCATTGGGGTTTTACAAATGAATATCTTGAAATTTTCAGCAATCACCGGTTGGCTGTTATTCCAAACGCTGGTCATTCAATTTCGATAGAGCAGCCTCTGCTGTATATCAATACGATAACCCGATTTCTGAATGAATAAAGTTGCTAAAAGTCATTAGCTGTAAACTAAAGACTTAAAATTCAAATAATTGAAGACTTTATACTTCCGATGTTCAATTCAGATTATTCACTTTCTGCCATCAGCTTCACAAACTTTATCAGCGATTCTTCATCCCTGAGCCTGAAGTTTTCTTTCGAAACAATCTGTAGTGCAAGCGGCTGAAGAGATACAGGCAAGGAATTCAGCAGTCGCCGTCTGCTTATTTTGCTTATACGTATCTGTTGACCACCTTCAAATACCAGCAAATATTCAGGACGCTGCTCAAGGTTTTCGAGGATGTAACTACTGCCTCCGGCACCCATCAGCGTATACCCACGTATAACTATTTTTCGCAGGGCATAGCAACTCACTTTGCCGCTGTACAACTCCTGCCCATATGTTTCTGCAGAATCGGAAAGCACATCGGGTTTTACCTTCAATTTTACGAATTTTGCTTCGGGCAGTCCAATCGGTTTTAAAATAAACCCCTTGGTCAGACCTTTGTCAATCCTTACTTCAAAACAGGTGTCGCAACTGTTCCAGATCAGTTCATCCAGAAACCCGTTATACCTGAGCTGCTGGTTAGTTACCACGGACCCGTCATGCAGAAGGACATCTCCTTTAACCCATTTACTTGTGAAATACTGACTCCCGAGATATCCGGCGGGCATTTCGTACCTGCTGCCACAAAGCACCGGTTCTGGAAGACGCTGACAATTTACCTGCGTATTCAGCAGCAAAAACAAACTTAACAAAAGCAAAATTATTCTCATAATCATTCAGTATCAGGCTGTTTAACAACTATGACTGACGATGCCCTCACTGGTTTTTTACCGTCAAGTATTCCTTCAAGACTGATTTCATACATTCCCGAAAGTTGAGAGGCTGCAAACCCACATCTGAAAACCTTGCCGGCCTGTAACCGGATACCGGTTTTCCAGTACAAGAGGTTTCTGAAATCGGGAACCGTTTCTGATCCGGTTTCTGTAAGGGGTTTAAGTACAGAAGGTTTAATGGGCTCCTCAGGTTTGTAAACAATAGAACTATTTCCGTAAACTGAGGCCGCAGCAACCGGATCACTGGTAAAAACAGCGAGTATGGTATTAAAAACCAGTTTTCCACAAGCCAGTTGCTCATCGGTTACTTCGATATGGCTAATCTGGTCAGAGCCCAGACTGAGAATTTTTTCAGGGTCATCAATATGTACTCCGTTCAGAAACAGATCTGGCTGCGTTTGCGGCAGGCCTTTGACGACTGAAACCGTATTCTCAATTACGTTTTTCCCTGAATGATTCCTGATGCGTATGCTTGGGAGCAATTCACGGGCAATTTCAATAAAATCGGGCAGAGCCTGATACTCAGATGGCCTTATGGTGTAGGT
>CAZKCK010000058.1:19148-20350 GCA_964550695.1 uncultured Bacteroidales bacterium
TGAGGCTCAGCACCAGATTCTTTTGAGTATAATAACCGGAAAGGAGAAAGCTAAAATTTCCCTCTTCATCAGTAAAGCTATATTTCAGGTTTACAAGGCTGTCGATGGCTGAAAGCAATACACAGCAACCGCTTTTGCCCTGCCCGGTTGTTTTATGAATGACCTTTCCGGTGAGTACCTGGCCCGTTGTTTCAGGAATAAACCGTTTGTTTGCTTCGGAAGATGCTGATACGTTATTGCTTACCATTCCATTTGTTGAATCTGCAGCCGTAAGAGGCTCCAGTAGCCTGACGGCCATTGAGAGGTTCGGAAAATCGCCGGCAAAATGATCCGGAACCATTACAGTCACATAAATGCTGTCATGTGGTTTATAAATTTTTTGGTCAGGAACAATGGTTATTTCCGGAGCAACATGTATTTTGGAATCATTAAACGGTATCCGGAAAGAACCCCTCATTTTATCGAAACGGTTAATCACCGTGAACCATTTGCTAAAAAAGGCCGTAGAGCCAGAATTTTTAATCGTATTGGTAAAGGCCGTCAACAGGTAGTTGCCGGTTGGAAGCGTATCATTGAGGTACAGGCTGCCATAAAACAATCCGTTATCAGGCTTTAATGTGAGTTTTGTAACATTGTGGTTTTTTGCATCCCTGATAAGTATATAGGCCATTGAAGAACCATTCTGACTGTTTGGTGCAGGCGCTTCATCATAAAACCAGAGACTGAAAAACATTGTTTCGCCTGAAACATACAGGTTGCGGTCAGTCTGAATATGAATCCTTTCTGACGCGATTAATGAACCCGCTGAAAGTCCGGAGAACAAGCAGATGAACAGTAAAGCCAGATATGTTTTAATTCCCTCCATATTTTATGCTTTAAAATCTCCAGAAATAAGGTGGTTCCTGCACTGATCTGCCTTTTTCGGGGATGCTGTCGATATTGGCAGACGGGGCAAAAACGGCAAGATTGTCACCCAATAAAGCTCTTACCCAGAATGATTTTTTAGAACATGCTGATACTTCAAAGAATCCAAAAACCTTTGTAAGGGGCTGATTGATACAACTCAGATTCCCTTTTACCTGAGCGGCAACCGGATCAAATATCTGATTGCTGGTTGTAAGTTGTTCATTAACTTCAGCGTAAAATTTACCTGCATCTTCAGTAAGCGCATAGGGTTTTACCAACAGAAACCAGTTGGTTAT
>CAZKCK010000059.1:0-20141 GCA_964550695.1 uncultured Bacteroidales bacterium
CAAATTCAGGGATATTGCTTTCGGGAGCAAACAGCAATAATGTTATCCGTAACGATACCATCTACAAATGTTACAGCGGTGTATACCTGGATGGTACCTACTGGAATCAGAGCAGTAATAATAAAGTCATCAATAATACACTGGGTTCCAACACATCAACGGAATACATTTATCAAAATGGAATTGCTGCCTTTTATCAGGACCAACTGCTCATCAAGGGCAATCAAATTTTCAATGTAATCAGCAACAACAGCCCTAAAGCTATTTATACTGAAGGGCTTACAAATTCAACCATCGAAAAAAACAATATTCATGATATCTATTATAATGGGACAAGCTATGGCGGAGCATCAGGAATTACAATAAAAGCACTCAACAATAATCCCAATGTGTTGATTAAGAATAATCTTATCTGGAAAATTTCCGGGATGGGAAGCAGTCCCAATATTTCAGATGAAAATTCGATACCGGCCGGAATCAAGCTTTTTGGAAATGCAACTTCAGGTATCAATATTTATAACAATTCCGTATATATGATTCCCGATCCCGTTTATGGACTTTTTTATAACAACGAGTGGTTTACTGCAGTAGAAATAGGTGCTGGTGTAAGCGGTATCAAAATGGTGGATAATATTTTTCAAAACAGTGTTGGTGAGCGAACCGGCTCAAACCTTACCAGTTATGGATATGCAGTGTATTGTAAATCAAGCGTTTCACCATTTGCCACAATTAATAACAATATTTACTACACCACCGGTTTCGACAATAATTTTGTCGGACTCTATGGTACCGCAGTACCTCCTGTAAACAATATGAACCTCGCTTCCTGGAAAACCTTTACCGGACAGGATACCCAATCCCTAAATATTGACCCCGCTTTTACATCCATAACCAGTCTTGTACCTTTGCCCGCTTCGCCTGCCATTGGCTCCGGACTTCCACTGCCCGGCATTGTGGATGAGGATTATCTGGGGAATCCCCGTGGAAACCCTACTACCATCGGAGCCTATGAACTTGTATCCGCATCCAGTAAAACCCTTAGCCTTACCTTGTTTCTCGAAGGATTGTATGCCGGTTCCGGAACCATGTATCAGGCAGCAGATGAAAATGGACCTCACTTTGCTGAAGGTATTGCCGACCAGATTTCGGTTGAACTGCATAGTGCGGCTGACTATGCATCAAAACTATTTACTGCTACCGGTATAAATCTCAGCACACTGGGCCATGCTCAACTTACAACTCCGGCCGGGATGAGTGGGAACTATTATTTAACAATCAGGCACCGCAACAGCATTGAGACTGTTTCTGCGGTTCCCGTTTCGTTCAGCGGAACCAGTATAAGCTACAACTTCACCAATGATGCATCGGCAGCTTATGGCAACAACATGAAGGATTTAGGTGAGGGATTGTATGGAATTTTTGGCGGAGACTCAAACAATGACGGTGCTGTGGATGCGCTTGATCTGATTTTAATTGACAATGACGCATCAGGATTTATAAGCGGTTATACAACTACCGATCTTAATGGTGACGGCGTTGTGGATGCACTTGACCTTATTATGGCCGATAACAGTGCATCTCAATTCATTTCACTCATCACACCTTAATTTTTGCTTCTAAACAATTCTAATACGATACTTATTGTAACCCACCCGGTCGCCCTGAATCAATTTCTTTCTGCGCCGGGTTTCGGTTACATCATTCACTTTTACTTCACCCCCGTCAATGCGCAGGTTCGCTTCTCCGCCTGTATCAACAAGTCCCAGAAGTTTAAGCAACTGGTTCAACTGGATATAATCATGCCCGTTCAAACTGAATTCTTTTTCCATAGATGCAAAAGTTGCAGCAAAGATAATCCGGTTTTTCAGATGAATCAGAAAATGTGAGAATAACCAGTCAGAGCACTTTGGTATTTTGGGCAAATTGTATAGATTTGCTTCACATTCAAAATTTACATTTATGATCAGGAACAACCTTTGCTTTGCCGGATTAATCATCCTGCTTTTTTCTGCCTGCCAACCCAAAACCGCACAGATATCGCAAACCGGTTCGCCGGAATGGGCAAAACACGCCATTTGGTATCAGATTTTTACGGAACGCTTCTGCAATGGCGACAGTATAAATGATCCAAAACGCGATAACATTATCAATGACAGTGCATACACTGTTCCTGAGGACTGGGAATTATCGTCATGGACACAGGACTGGTACAAAGCCACCCCCAAAGAAAAAATCTGGATGCAGAAATACAGTAAAAATTTCACTGACATTCTTCAGCTTCGAAGGTTTGGTGGTGATTTACAGGGAATTATCAACAAACTTGACTATCTTTCAGATCTGGGTATCAATGCGATCTACCTGAATCCGATTAATGATGCAGGCTCTCTGCATAAGTATGATGCACGGCATTATAACCATGTGGATGTAAATTTTGGCCCGGACCCTGAAGGTGATATAAAACTCATTGCTTCTGAAGACATTACACGGCCGGAAACCTGGCAATGGACAGCTGCTGATAAACTGTTCCTGAAACTGATTGATGAAGTTCACAAACGCGGAATGCGTATCATCCTCGATTACTCCTGGAATCATACCGGTACAGGGCATCCGGCATGGGTCGACGTCATTAAAAATCAGGAAAAATCTGCTTTTAAGGATTGGTTTGCTGTCAAATCATTTGATGATCCTGCCACTCCTGCCAATGAATTCAGTTATGCCGGCTGGGCGAATGTGATGAGTATGCCTGAAATCAAAAAAGTGGATGTTCAAGGCGAGCGTCGCAATGGATATCCATATGAAGGCAATATAAATGAGGGCGCAAAAAAGCATATTTTTGATGTTACCCGGCGTTGGCTTGCTCCTGATGGTGATACAGCAAAAGGAATTGATGGTTACAGGCTGGACGTGGCAGATCAGATTCCAATGGGATTCTGGCGCGAATTCCGGAAAGTTGTAAAATCAACCAAACCAAATGCTTATCTGGTAGGTGAAATATGGTGGATCAAATGGCCTGACATGTTCATGAACCCTGCACCTTACGTGAACGACAGTATTTTTGATGCAGTAATGTTTTATCAGGTTTACAGACCTGCCCGCAGCTTTTTTGCAAAAAACAACAATTCAATTGATGCAAACCAGTTCAAAGACAGTCTGTTGTTTCAATGGAGCCGGATTCCTGAAGCTTTCCGGAATGGGATGATGAATGTGGCTACTACCCATGATAGCCCGAGATTGCTCACTTGTTTCGGAAATCCCGGAAAATACAAATACAATGCAAAACCCGGAGATGATCCTTTATACAAAACCGGAAAGCCTGATGAAGAAACCTATGCAAGGGCCAGGTTATATCTCATACACCAGTTTACAACCATTGGTGCACCACAGATATGGAACGGAGAAGAAATGGGCATGTGGGGCTCAGATGACCCGGATTGCAGGAAACCTCTGTGGTGGAAGGAAATGCATTTTGAGCCCGAAACCAGAAACAATTTCCAGCCGGGCCCGTCAGCAACTGATCCGGTTACCTTTAATCAGGAGTTCTTTGAATTTTATAAAAAACTGATTCAAATCCGGAAATCAAATCCGGTACTTGCCACCGGAGAAATTGAATTTATTACTACTAAAGGCAATTTGCTTGTTTACAGGCGCTTTGATACAAACAGCAGTATTTATGCAGTATTTAATGCCGGAACAACTATAGAATTTGTAACATTACCTCAGCAAGGATCATTCGTGAATCTGCTTAACGGTGAACAAATAAACTCCAATTCATTTGAAATGAAGCCTTTGGAAGCAAAAATCCTCCAACTTAAAAAATAATTGCTTTCTTTAGGAGTTAATGAAGTTCTTTATATATCTTTAGCCCAATTACTTTGATTAATTTTTAATCATGAACACGAAACTTATACTCGATTTCTACGCTTCAATTCAGGAAAACAATAACCGAGAATGGTTCAATGCCAACCGGAAGTGGTATGAACAGGTCAAATCTGAAACGGAATCAATCGCCACAATGCTCATTCCAGCTATTCAGGCTTTTGATCCTTCTATTGGTCCGTTAACCCACAAGGACTGTATTTTTCGTATCAACCGCGATACACGGTTTAGTCCGGATAAAACACCTTATAAAACCCATACCGGGACTTTTTTTGCAAGAGGTGGCAAGAAAAGTGTTTCAGCCGGTTATTACCTTCATATTGAACCAGGTGCAACTTTTATTGGTGGAGGTATTTATATGCCGGGACCAGAGATTTTGAAAGCCATCAGGCAGGAGATATTTTACAATTATTCTGTTTTTCAGGAAATTATGAATAATCCGGGTTTTACAAAGTTTTACAATGGTTTAAGCGATATGGGCCGTACCACACGTCCGCCTAAAGGATTTCCACCTGAATTTGAGGGTATCGGAATTCTGAAAAACAAGCACTTTGTGGTTGGATGCAATGTTGATAATGCACATGCATCAGCTCCGGATTTTAAGGATATGGTTATTGACGCTTTCAGGGCAATGCAACCTTTCTGTGCTTTTTTGAATGGCCCGGTTGATGACCTGAGTTCAAAATAACTTATCAGATGTCTATCTCCAGCACACACGGGCAGTGGTCGCTGTGATAGGCTTCGGGAAGTAAGTATGCGTTTTTAAGCCTATCGCGCAGTTCTTCTGTAACCATATTGTAATCAATTCTCCAACCCAAATTTCGTTGCCTTGCACCTGATCTGAAACTCCACCAGGTATACTGATGTGCTGTTTGATTAAACACCCTGAAAGTATCTACAAATCCGTGATACAGGAATTTTGTAATCCATTCGCGTTCTTCGGGCAGGAAACCGCTGTTTTTGGCATTTCTGACCGGGTCGTGAATATCGATGGGTTTGTGACAGATGTTGTAATCACCTGAAAGTATCAGATGTGGCCGGGTCTGCCTGAGTTCCATCACATATCCCAGAAAATCTTCAAGCCATATCATTTTAAAATCCTGTCGTTCTTCACCTGTGGTACCTGACGGATGGTACACGCTCACAACCGAAATATCACCAAAATCAACTCTCAGAAACCGGCCTTCATCATCGTAAGCCTGAATTCCCATGCCATAAACAACACTGTCGGGTTCAATCCGGGTCAGAATCCCTACACCACTGTAGCCTTTCTTTTTTGCCGGGAACCAGTATCCCCTGTATCCGAGGGCTTCAAATTCAAGCATGGGTATCTGATCGGCATGTGCTTTAATTTCCTGAAGGCACACCACATCAGGTTGTGCTGCCTGAAGCCAGTCAAGAAATCCTTTGCCAAGTGCTGATCTGATGCCATTTACATTGTAGGTAATAATTTTCATCGGTCATTTATTTCCTGCAAAAATAACCAATATTAATTTTGTGGGCGTTGCGATGTTCCGGCACTATACAATAAAAACAAAAAAGACTGCCGGATGACAGTCTTTTATTGAATATTGCTGAGTTATAGTTTTTCAAGTTTGTAAATCAGATCCGGAAGCTTTTTCAGTGCTGCCACTTCACGCCATTTGCGCCGGGCTTCAATTACCGGAACGCCATAGTAGGTTTTTCCGCCTTCAATTGATTTGTCAATGCCCGAAGTAGCCAATACTACAGCACCCTTTCCAATAACAATATCCTTGTTCACCGAAACCCTTGCCCACAGTATTACATCATCTTCAATGCGTGTAACGCCTGCAATGGCACAATGTGAACCAATCAGGCAATGCTTGCCGATATAGGTGTCATGTCCTACCTGAACATGGGTGTCGAATTTTGTATCATCATCAATGATGGTATCGCCTGAAACTCCTTTGTCAATAGAGCAAAGGGCACCGATTTCAACCATATTGCCAATGATGACCCTGCCACAGGACTCAAGTTTTCGGAAGCCTTCAGGTTTACGCTGGAAGTAATAAGCATCAGCACCAATAACGCATCCTGAATGAATCACCACATCATCGCCAATAATGGTGTGATCATATATACTGACGTTGGCGTGAATGATGCAGTTTTTCCCGATTTTTACCTTGTTTCCTACAAAAGCACCGGGCTGGATCACAGTTCCTTCGCCAATTTCTGCTGAATGGCTCACCATTTGGGTAGCTGGCTCAAAAGGCATGTAACGGCGTGCAAGTGAAACGTAAGCAGCAAAAGGATCCGGGTGAATTAATAAGGCTTTACCTTCAGGGCAGTCGACCAGTTTATTGATAAGAATTGTGGTGGCTTTTGAATTCAGTGCCTTATCATAATATTTGGGATGGTCCACAAATGTGAGGTCACCTGATTCAACCATATGAATCTCATTGATGCCCGAAACTTCAAACTCGGGGTCACCAATAAATTCAGCCCCGGTAACCGAGGCTGCATCTTTGAGTTTAAGCGGAAATGGAAATTTCACCCGAAAAAAATTTAATAAATAGAATTTTAGACCTTTACACGTTCTGAATACTCACCATTGCGTGTGTCAACCCTGATGGTTTCACCATCGCCGATGAATAACGGAACACGAACGATAGCTCCGGTTTCCATGGTTGCAGGTTTTAGCGCATTGGTTGCAGTATTTCCTTTTTCGCCCGGTTCGCAATAAACAATTTTCAAATCAACATAGGTCGGGAGTTCGCATGACAGAGGTTCTTCTGTTGCTGCAAGAAAAACAACTTCAACCATGGTACCTTCTTTCAGGAACTCGGGTGCATTGATAAGCGATTTGGGCAGATAAGTCTGTTCAAATGATTCATTGTTCATAAAATGATAATCATCCCCATCAGCATACAAAAACTGGTATTGGCGCCTTTCTACCCTGATGGTATCTATTTTAACACCGGCATTGAATGTATTTGGTATTACCCGGCCGGTGCGAAGGCTTCTTAATTTTGTCCTGACAAAAGCTCCGCCCTTGCCTGGTTTAACATGTTGAAATTCTACAATGGCAAAAGGTTCGCCATTAAAATCGATGCATAGTCCGTTTTTGAAATCAGCGGTCGTAGCCATAAATGCTTAATTTTGATGTACTTATAAATTAGGGTGCAAAGTTACACAAAAAACCCTGACCACCAATCAAATGTAAATTATTATTTCAGAACGTTTTATAATCATTGATGTTTAACTTCCTGGTACAGAAGCTATACTCGTTTACTTGATTGTTTGATGCAACAACAATTAGCCGGTCTTTTCCAAATTTTTCAACCATATTGGCATACCAGTTCATACCTGCCTGGTCAAGGTTTGAACAGGGTTCATCCAGAAGCAAAATATCTGCAACCGACAAAATTGCCAGACCAAGTTTCAGGCGCTGTTTCATCCCGGAAGAAAAATAGCGTACAGGTTTCCGCTTTGCTCTCTCAAGTTGCAGAATTTCAATAATTTCAGCGGGCTTTAAGCCATTGATTGATTGCTTGAGTGAGAAATGAAAATCAAGACATTCCAGCAATGTAAATTCCTCAATCAGTTCCTGATATGGGGCAGCAATTACAACCTGCTTAAAAATTACTTCGCTGTCAATTTCCTTTCCACTGTCATCAAACCATTTAATTGTTCCTTCACTTTGAAGGCTCCTTCCTGTGAGAATCTGTAATAAGGTTGATTTGCCGGATCCATTTGAACCAAGAATCACGACAGGTTCTTTTACAGTAAACTCATAATCCAGTTTCCTGAAAATCCATTCATAATTATACCTTTTACCGATTCCTTCCAGTTTAATATTCATAAATTAACTTTAGGTGGCAAAATTACTGATTTATGGAATAGACTAATATTACATTGAAAAAAACAAAAACAGCATAGTTGGTATCAAAATATTTTGTACTTTAATGCGCTCCGGTTTGATTAATTTCTAATCAGATTTTTTAGGGTTAATTGACCGGCAGAACTAACTAAAGTATTAATATTAAATTATTTAAGTATGGAATTAAAACATAATATTGTTGGATGGTTCGAAATTCCGGTAAATGATTTGGACCGGGCTGTTAAATTTTATGAAAGTGTGTTTGGATTCAGGCTGCAGCGTGAAAAAATGGGCCATTTAGATATGGCCTGGTTCCCGTGGGTCGATAATTCGGTAGGTGCCGGAGGAAGCCTTGTATATGACCCGGAAAATTACAAACCATCAGGCGATGGAGTGCTCATTTATTTAACAACAGCCACAGGGGATATTGCAGAAGATATGAAATTGGTAGAAGCCGCCGGGGGCAGGGTTATTATGCCAAAATCATTGATTTCAAAAGAAATAGGTTATATGGGCCTTTTTATCGATACTGAAGGAAACCGTATTGCCTTTCATTCACATTAAGCAATATTGCTAATTTTCAATTGCGTTATTCAAACCTGATTTGATACTATAAAATTCCACACGCACACCACTTCCCCGGCTATAAGACCTTATTTTGGTGATTTCAGGATAATTGCTTAACACATTGCTGAATTTGGGGTTCACATAAATGATTTTTACGGGTTTCTGGTGTATACGCCAGGCTTCCATAATTTTCGAAATAACATTTTGCATACTGTGTTGCCCGAACGGATTATAAAAATAGAATACACTTCCTTCATTATAATCAGCCAGACAGGCATCGGAGTGGATCACCTGTGCTTCCGCCTTTCTTCCACGCAAAGCCTTCAAATTTATACTGGCCTGCATGGCAAGAGATTCAGAAATTTCAATCCCCACAACCTTTTTAATGTGTTGCAAAGCAAAATGGCACAATGCCCTTCCCTTACCACAACCTACAACAAATACAACATCATCCGGTGATAATTCTGACTGCCTGATTATATGTCGGATGGCTGAATGAGCCTGAGCTTCAAATTTATTCGCATCTCCAAACATTCCTGCAACAGTAATTTCACCTGTCCCTTTATGAGCTGAACGAATACCGAGACACAAATCCCATACAATTGACTCTATTGATCGTAAACTATTGCGAATAAGTCGTTTAATATAAAAAATCATATGCTGAGTATTTTTGTAGGTTCAAAAATACAACCACCACCACCATTTTGAACCATTTTCTGAAAAAAAAAGAAGAAATTAACAATTATTCAGGGGTTGGGAATCTTTTTTACAATCTTTCATATACAAAACATCTCAACACCAATTATTTCGATTGTCTGTCTGACTTTAGCATAATTATTTCAATGTCTGATACTTCTTTAACAATTTCACTGCTTAAAACAACTGCACCATTATCTGTAATGAGTATATCATCCTCAATTCTGATTCCGTTTCCTCTCATTGTTTCGGCCTGAGTTGTATCATCAGACGGTATATAAACGCCCGGTTCAATGGTTATGACCATCCCCGAACGAAGGGTATCCGAGGGTTGAACATCATGTACATCAAGGCCAAGACTATGTGTGACTCCATGTATCAGATACTTTTTCAAACCTTGTTTTTCAAGGAGGCTGAATGCCAACCGGTCTATCTCTCCATAAGTTACTCCCGGTTTAATGGAAGCAATTATGTCCTTCTGAACCTGAAGCACAATGTTATAATATCTGGCCTGATCATCGGTAAACCTGCCCGAAACGGGAATGGTGCGAGAAATGTCGGCACAATATCCGTTGTATTTCCCGCCTACATCCATAACTACGAGCGCTCCGGCCGGCATTCTGCAGTTATTCCGGTCATAATGAAGCTCCAGACCGTTTAAACCTGAACCGATAATTGAATTAAACGCGAGATTGCGGCAACCCTGCCGTGTAATTTCATACTCAATGGCTGCCTGAAGTTCATATTCGTATAATTGGGGAGTACAAACTGAATAAGCAAATTCGAGTCCTTTGCCCGTCGCCTTGATGGCTTTTTTCATCAATTCAACTTCCACATCCGATTTGGTTTCCCTGAGTTTGCTAATGAGGTTGCCTAATGGTTTTACAACCAGGTTGTTGTATTTTTGGGCAAAGGCCTTACGTGAGTCTCTTTCGGTAAACAATGGTCTGGCATTCAGCCAATCCGATATAAAACCGAGATCAGGCTGCGAAACATAAAATGTACCTGCTGAAACAGCTACTTTGCTCAGATAACTATGGAAAACATTGGAATTTAGTATTGTGTCAACGCATTGCACCTGAAATAGATGATCATTCTCTGAATTAAAAAGAATGACATTGTATTTTTTATTGCCAATAAGAATTCCATCAAACGACAGAATCAGATAGTAACCGGGCCTTTCAATTCCGGTAAGGTAAAAGAAATTGCTTTCTGGCAGATACGTATGGCCATCCTTATTACAACCATCTGTGGTTTTTAATACCGCCACTTCGTGTGGCGCCATCAATTGCAGCAGTTTTGAACGGTGCTCCCCGAAAATATTCTGGCCGGAGATCTGCAAAAGTGCAAAACATCCGGCCAGTAATCCAAAAATTCTTTTCATCTGAAAAGTTATTGAACCAGTTTACGTTTAAGTGTAATTTTCTGGCTCATCGGTATGGTCATATTTTGTTGACCACTGAGAGCCAGCGTCATATCATTCTCGGTGGTGCTTTCTTCGTTTACTGGCACTCCCCGCTTTTCATCAAAATAAACGGTACCCTGAACCACCCCGGTACCTTCAATATAAAAATCCATTCCCTGCTGAGTAGTTGAACCTTTGCTTTCAATAGTTCCCTTGTAGGTAGCCTTCAGAAATTCAACATCATCCAGTTTTTCACGTCCAACCAAAGTGTATTCAATTTTATTCAGATTGTAAATATTTCCGCCCATAAATGGCAGGGTATCATTGCGTTCAATGTTCCATTTCTCACCGGCTTTAAGTTTTTTCCCTGCAAACTGATGAAAAGGTGAAGCACCACCCATACTGGCCGGATCAATTCCCAATCCAGCCTGATTTTTGGCAGTTGAGTCAATTTTACGCAGCGATTTGCCATATTTATCAATTATAATCACAGGCGAACCGGGAACTTCACTGATCATCATGGTTGTATCCATCATGGGCATCGTCATGCTCAGATTAATATCAGTCATTTTCATAGCCATCTGATATTCATTATTTATAAGCACCTGCTCAACTGTCAGTGTATTTTTACTTGACCCACTGAGTTTAATGGTCATTTCCTGACCGCCCATGGATTGTACAATATTTCCGTCAAAAGCTATCTCATATTTGAGTGCATCGCCTTTCTTAAGTTTTAATTCGGGGTTGAACGACTTCTGGGCAACTAATGAGATAACCGGAAGAAGCAGTACGGCTATCAATAAAGATTTGATTTTCATGTTTTTAAATGTATTAATTAAGGATTATTTTTTCTTTTCAGGTGTCAGTGTTATTTTAACGTCAGAAGTAGCAATTTCTTTTGCTGTAAGAAAAACAAGCTGAGATACACGTGCTGCTTTTGTGGCATCCGCTTTATCGGGATTATCGGTTACCTGATGATAGTCTTTATGAAGTCCGGTAAAGAAATGAATTGCTGGTATTCCTTTGTTGATGAAAGGCTGATGGTCACTGCCACCAACACCTCCACCAGTATCATCTTTTATATAAAGAGCTGTAGTTTTATTATGATGTTGGATGATGCCAGCCAGTTCCGGTGAACGTGAGGTGCCATCCGCAGAAAGTGTATCAGGACCTCCCCGGCTGATCATATCCATATTCAGCATGGCAACAGTTTGCATAATCGGAAAAATTGGCTTTTTTACCAGAAATGATGAACCTATTAATCCCAGCTCTTCGCCGGCAAACAGGGCAAATACAACAGAACGTCTTGGTTTTTCACCCATCTTTGTAAAAGCCTCGGCAATTGCCAGCACACCTGCCGATCCTGAAGCATTATCGTCGGCACCATTGTAAATGATATCCTCATTTTCTGTGGTTGCCTTTTCCTTTTGGCCAACATGATCATAATGCGCTCCAATCACCAGATACTCATCCTTCAGATCGGTGCCCTGCAATATTGCAACAACATTGTTTGCTGAAATAACTTCCGTTTCTATTTCTGTTCTGATCTCAGCTGTGGCATTCACAATGATAAAAGATGAAGGTTTTAATGCCTGATCAATATTCCTCTGAATCTTCTTCAGGTTATCCACACTTCCAAACAATTGTTCGATGGTACTTTCACCTGCATGGATAACCGGAATGAACCGTTCACCTGAAATACCGGTTACACTTTGCTGAACTTTTGCGGGAATAAATTTAGAAAGCCCGGGCCATGGATAACCTTTGGGCACAAGCAGCATATGGTTTAAGGGATCTGTCAGCACAATCATTCCAACAGCTCCGTGCGCAATGGCCGTTTTTACCTTAAGATTGATATTTGCAAGACTGTCAGTTGGCATCTTTCTGATAACCGTTGCAGATTTGCTTTCGAGCGGTGTGTGAGTGAGTACCACCACAATTTTACCTTTTACATCAATTCCGGCATAATCATCATAATTATACAACGGTGCAGAAATACCATAGCCTGCAAATATCAGCCCGCCCGAAACAGTAGTATCACCGGTCATTTCATAGGGGATGAAACCTGTTTTTAATTCAAGGTTATTCTGAATTTCTTTTAACCGGATAACGCATGAATTGTTCTTGCCAAGTTTTGCTTTTTGAAGCCCGATGCTGTGAAAATAACTACCGGCGATGGGCTCAAGTCCGAGTTTTTTAAACTGCTTTGCGATATAAAAGGCTGCACTATCCAAGCCGGGACTTGGTGTTGCCCTTCCCCCCATTTCATCACTGGCCAGAAAGTTTATATGGCTACGCAACAATTCAGGTGTTATCTGCTTAAATCCATCAACTCCGGCCAATGGCTGGGCATTGACAGATACAGATACCAACACGAAGAAAACAATCCATGACAATAGAGACAACACCACCTCTGAACTTCTGAAAGCTTTCATGTACTTTAATTTAAATGCATTAGATATAATTTTCTGATTTCAGGAGGCTCAATTTCTGACCAACGAAAGTAAAAAATAATATTGAAACTGATTATACATGACTAAAACTTCTGCAATTATCCAATTTCATCACCAATAAACTTAAAGTCTGGCGATAAGAATTTCTCTGACTTTTTCAGGGGTAATGTTGCCCCTTTCCCCAAATTTAACGGGTTGTGGTTTTGAGAATCTCTGTACGATGGTTTCAATCGTTTCAGTACCAATCCCATAATCAGATAGATGGGTTTTAATACCCAGATTATTAAAGAATTCTTCGGTTAGTTCAATTGCTTTGTCAATGCGGTGCTCATCAGAACCTTCATGAATATTCCATACACGCGAAGCATACTGCAGCAGTTTCCCTTGTTTATCAGACTTCATCACCAGCCATACACCCGGCAACACAATTGCAAGCGTAACGGCATGATCAAGCCCATGCAATGCTGTAAGCTGGTGTCCGATACCATGGGTGGCCCAATCGTTGGGAACACCCACTCCAATAAGACCATTCAAGGCATTGGTTGAACACCACATCAGGTTGGCACGGGTTTCATAATCATCAGGATTCCGCATAATTTTGGGGCCTTCTTCAAGCAAAGTCCTCAGAATTGATTCTGCCATCCTGTCCTGCAACGGTGCATTTACCGGATAGGTTAAATATTGCTCGGTTGTATGCACAAATGTATCAACTATCCCATTGGCAGTTTGATGAATAGGTAAACTAAAGGTTGTTTCAGGATCCATCACAGAAAATACCGGATATACCAATGGGCTGAAAAATGCTTTTTTATCCTTTAGTCCATTGTGCGTAATCACAGCATTGCCATTCATTTCGCTGCCGGTGGCCGGAAGGGTAATGACTGCCCCGATGGGCATTGCTTTTGTTATGCGTGTGCCTTTGGCACAAAAATCCCATGGATCGCCATCATACAACGCTCCGGCTGCAATAAATTTTGTACCATCAAGCACTGAACCTCCGCCCACTGCAAGCAAAAAATCAACACCTTGTGATTTCACCACTTCAATGGCTTTCAGAATGGTCTCATACCTTGGATTGGCTTCAATTCCCCCAAATTCGAGCACCTGAAAACCTTTTAATGCTTTTATAACTTGCTCATATACACCATTTTTCTTGATACTACCGCCCCCGAAAGTAACCAGCACTTTCATGTTCACTGGAATTTCCTCAGCAATTCTGGCTATCTGGCCTTTACCAAATAAAATCTTAACGGGATTATGGAAAACAAAATTTTTCATACAATTTATTTTATGTTTCGTAATTTTGACCGCTGACTGCTGCGCGGCACTTTTACAAAGTTATTATAAATAAAAGATGAAACAGTTTTTTGGCAGGATTTTTCGCTGGATACGTATTGCCCTGATTATTTTTCTGGTCAGTTCGTTGTTTTTTACCATTTTCTATCGGTTTGTCAGGGTACCGCTTACGCCGCTGATGGTAATCAGATATGTTGAAAACGTATTTAAAGGCAATCCGGCCAAAATTCAAAAAAACTGGAAACCAATCGGTCAGATTTCTGACAATATGGTACTTGCTGTTGTTGCCGCCGAAGACAATAATTTCCTGACCCACTCGGGTTTTGATCTGGAAGCCATTAAAAAAGCACGTAAACATAACGAGACCCATAAACGTAAGCGGGGCGCCAGCACCATCAGCCAGCAAACTGCCAAAAATGTATTTTTGTGGCCGGGCCGTACCTGGGTGCGAAAAGGACTTGAAGTGTATTTTACTGTACTTATAGAAGTGTTCTGGAGCAAAGAACGCATTATGGAAGTTTACCTGAACGTGATTGAAACCGGGAATGGCGTTTATGGGACTGATGCTGCGGCCAGAAATTATTTTAAAAAACCGGCATCAAAGCTAACGAGGGCTGAAGCAGCGCTGATTGCTGCCTCACTTCCAAATCCACTTTTAAGGAACCCCGGAAAACCCTCTTCATACTTAAATAACCGTAAAGGTCTAATAATGAAATATATGAACAATATAGGAACCGTTGAATTTAATTAATCCAAAAATTACATTTATGAGAGTCAAATTCTTAATCGTAAGCATGGTAGTTACCATTTTTGCATGCAAAGCCCAGCAAATCAATCCAACCAAAATCACCGAAAAAAACCGCCAACTGTTGATGGCTACGCTTTATTTCCAGAAGGCTGCTGAAAACAGGGCCCTGTACCATCAGGCATTCAATTTTGCAAGACTAAGTCTGGATAAGGATCTGGAAACCAATACAAGCACTCAGAAACGTGCGGTTGTGGTTGATATTGACGAAACCTTACTCGACAACAGCCCGTTTGAAGCAAAATGCATTCTTGAAGGAACCAGCTATCCCAAATATTGGTCAGAATGGACTGCCCAGGCTTCTGCTGAAGCACTCCCCGGAGCACAGGAATTTCTGAATTATGCTGCATCAAAAGGCGTTGAAGTGTTTTACATCAGCAACCGCAAAACAAATGAATATGATGCCACGCTTAAAAACTTGTCAGAGAAGGGATTTCCGATGGTCGATTCAAAACATCTGGTATTGCGTACCACAACTTCAAACAAGGAAGACCGCAGACAGGCTCTGCTGAATGATTACCGTATCGTGATGCTTGCCGGCGATAACCTGAACGACTTTACCGCTATTTTTGAAAAACAGAATTCTGACAGACGCAACACTTTGGTTGACAGCCTTAAAAACGATTTTGGCAAAAAGTTTATTATTTTACCCAACTCTATGTACGGCGATTGGGAAAATGCGCTGTTCAATTACAACAATCAACTTACTGAATCACAGAAAGATTCGATCAGGCTTTCAAACCTGAAAAGTTTCTGATGCTGACTACTTTATAAAGCCGGCCGGTCAAAAAACGGACTTTTTGCAGAAACGCTCAACGGAATTCCCAAAATGATTTTGGTTTCATTTCCGAGTATACCCAGTTCAATGGCGGCCTTACCCACCGAAAACATGATGCGGCAATCGGCATGATGTGCGCTTGCAACTGCTACAGCTACACCCGTTGCAATTCCCAGATCGATGCTGTTAAAGGCACACGGGGCATCTGCAAAATCGCTTTTTCCGTTACAATCAGTATGTCCGCAGAACCCGCACGATTTAAGCTTGCGTGGTTCAATGCCGGTACCAAGCAACACCAGAGCCTGCGACTGTTGTAAATTCGCGGCATCACGTTTAAAAAAGGGCATACCTTCACGATCAGCAATTTCATGCATTTTAGCCAATAAAGGTTCAAATTTATCAGCAGTAAGCATACCTATTTCCAACGAATCAAGCCCACGGGCCTTGGGTGCAGTTCTGGCTGCAACCATCATGGCTTCAGCAATTTGTACAACAGCTTTTTGACGTATAAATTCTTCCTTTATCATATAATTTTAAAACAGCAAAGATCATAAAAACGGCTTGATTTTTAAACGAGCACCGCATAAATTCAGACTACAAAAGCCAAATAAAAGTCAGGATCCTTAAAACCTTTGCGGCTTTTCATCAAAATGCCGGTGGATTTTGTAATTTTACGCCCTTAAACACAAATCTTGGCCGAAGTAATAAATAATAAAAAGGATAAAAAGCCTGAGGCAACTGCAGAGATGTCGTTCTGGGAGCATATTGAAGCGCTTCGTTGGCATCTGATAAGGTCGGTTGCTGCCATTGTTGTGTTTGGTCTGATTGCATTTATGAACAGGCATTTCATTTTTGATGAAGTTTTATTAAGCCCTATCAGCAGCGACTTCATTACCACACGGTGGTTGTGTGTGCTTGCCGATTGGGTGGGAGCTCCTTCATTATGTCTGGATAACAGCAAGTTACGCGTTATAAATATCAGCATGTCCGGTCAGTTTATGACCCATATGTATATTTCTTTTATGTCAGGCCTCGTAGTTGCTTTTCCCTATGTAATTTGGGAGATATGGCGCTTTATCAAACCAGCCTTGCGCCCGCAGGAAAGGCGTTATTCAGGCGCTGCAGTTACGGTTATCTCTGTGTTGTTTCTAGGTGGAGTATTGTTTAGTTATTATCTGATTGTCCCCATGACTGTGAATTTTCTTGGGACTTATCAGGTCAGTGAAAGTGTTGAAAATCAAGTATCTCTTAATTCATACATCAGTACAGTTGTTTCATTGAGCTTTTCAATGGGGATTGTTTTTGAGCTACCTGTACTGGTTTTTTTTCTGGCAAAAGTTGGAATTATTTCAGCAGCACTCATGAAGCAATACAGGAAATTTATGATTGTTGTAATTTTTATAGTTGCCGCAATTATTACACCACCAGATGCTTTTAGCCAGATGATGGTTGCAATTCCATTGCTGTTGTTATATGAAATAAGTATTGTTGTTGCCAGAAAGGCCGGAAAAAATACTTCACAGGCATAAAGTATTTATAATTTTTGCAAAATTTTTCCATTTTGCACACGTTATCCTATTTTGAAATTGGTCTTTTGTGGTTAAGTTACTGATTGTAAACAAATAACATTTTTTAGAAAAATTTCAGCTTTCTGAAACAAAGCAGTGCCAATTCATGTATAAAGCATTACCGATTTGTTCCCTGATGTCAATTAATAAAGTCAATATTTCATTCACAGGTCAAAAAATTGCTATCATACTGCTAACAATTCTTTGTACAACTTCAGGGATATATGCCCAGACGCATAATCGTACCCGAAAAACATCCATCAATAGTTCAGATGCAATTCTTAAAAACTGGTCAGTTCAGGGGAGTGTTGGGTTCGGATCTTATTTTGGCGATTTAAGTCTTTATGATTCAGAACCCTTCAGTAAGTTAAATGAAGAAAGCAAATTCTCAGCCGGAGTAATCATCACCAATAAGTTTTTACCCTTTATGTCAGCTCAGGTCCGACTTCTGTGGGGCCGGTATCAGGCTATAAGCACATTATACAATCGCAAGCTTGATGGAAACGCATATATAGGTGGATTGAACCTCACAATTGATCTTGTGAACCTGTTTTCGATACCTGAAGAAGTATACCCTGAAATATATGTATATGGTGTAGCCGGCCTGGGGCTTATGAAGATGCGGCCTAGCATCAGCAACCTCTACAGCGGTGAAACTATAGAAGGAACACATATTCAGGACAAAGCAGAAATTGCTCCCTATTATGGCATTGGTATCAACAAAATGCTCTCTAAAAATTGGGACTTAACTTTTGAAATGATCATGTATAAAGTGAATTCCGACAAACTTGACGGCATATACGACAATGTTTCAAAAGATTACTTTCTTTACAGCAGTGTCGGATTCAAATACAATATAAAAACCCTGAGCAGCAGCAACCGTAATAAATACTCACGGAGCAGGGTTCCGATCAGGCGATAATCAGGGCCTTAAAAATTCAATACATGCCTGATAAAATGCTTCGGGATTTTCAGCATGAACCCAATGCCCCACTTCAGGAATGGTAATTACCGACAACAACGGAAAAATATCATACATCAGTTCAACATCTTCATCGGTAACATACACTGACAATTCACCCTTGACAAGTAAAACCCGGCCTGTAAAGCTTCCGGCTGGATGAATGGCTTCGGTAAGCCGGAAAGCATTGGCAGAAATAGCCACATGATTCAATCTCCATTGCAATACTCCGCCCGCTGACCTGATAATATTTTTCATCAGCAACTTTACTGCCCTTTGATCCCCTATCCGGGCTAAAAGTCCGGTTTCAATAGCTTGGCGGGTTGAATCCGCTCTAAAAACAGTTGACTGAATTGCATGTAAAATTTCGGCGTGGTTAGTAAAAGCAGTCGTTGCTCCCGGTCCTATGTCTACTATAACCATATCATGAACAAGTTGAGGATGCTGAACCGCTAACATCATGGCGGTTTTACCGCCCATTGAATGTCCGATCAGGGCTGCCTTATCAATATCATGTGTATACATAAAAGCCGCAACATCTTCAGCCATAATACAATAATCCATTTCGTGGCTGTGAGGTGAATTGCCGTGATTTCGCATATCCGGAAGCCATACAGTATAAAAATCAGCGAACTTTCTGGCAAGTGTCACCCAGTTATCACCCATTCCAAACAACCCGTGAAGTATCAAAAGATGCTTACTTCCATGACCGTATTTTCTGAAAAACAGATTCATACAAAAAATATTCTGGTTTGATGCAAAGATACAGTATTGGCACCTTCAGCCTTCATGCAAAATTACTTACCTTTGCACACCTTTGTAAAACCCTAAATTTCAAGAGGAATGAAATTAAACAACCGAATTATCTGGATTATTGCCATTGTTCTCGCCTTCTCTGCTTTCTTTTTGATCCTCAGTCGTTCCAAAACCACATTCAGTGATGCTGAAAAGGATTTTGCGGTGGAAGATACCGCCATTATTACCAAAATATTCATGGCAAACCGGCTCAATCAGCAGGTTACCCTTAAACGCCTGGCACCGGGTACCTGGCAGGTAAACAATGAATTTCTGGTTTCAAAACCTGTTATCGGGATGTTTCTGAATACCATTAAAAATGTAGCTGTTAAAGAACCCGTTCCGGTTGCAGCAAAAAACAATATTCTGAAGATTATGGCACCCAACGCAGTAAAAGTTGAAATCTATCAGGTTGTTCCACGATTCAGATTGTTTGGCAAATCGTTTTTCAGCCATGAAGCCAGGACTAAAGTTTACTATGTGGGTGATGCTACTCAGGACAATATGGGAACCTATATGCTGATGGAAGATTCTGAAATTCCATTTATAACCTTCCTGCCTGGTTTAAGAGGCTTTATTTCATCGCGTTATAGCCCACGATATGAAGACTGGCGTGATCATTCAATTTTCAGCAGCCCCATGAACGAAATTGCTTCGGTTACGCTTGAATTTCCTGAATTCACAGAACAGTCGTACCGTGTTGACAATAAAGGAGAGGTTCCTGTGTTGATTCCGCTCATTACCAACCAACCCGTGCCGGCTTATGACACCCTGCGCATGATCTCTTTCCTGAACTCATTCGGTAACATAAAATATGAGGCATTTCTGAATTATTTACCAAAACAGAAAATTGATTCAGTAATCCGGACAGTTCCATTTCATATCATCACCTTAACAGATAAAGCCGGTAAAAAAACAGCCATCAAAACATTCCGGATGCATCTGGGTGGGATGAGTTTTGATGAAAACGGAGATCCCATGCCTTATGACCGCGACCGTATGTATGCCCTGGTAAATGAAGGAAAGGACTTTGTATTGATACAGTTTTATGTGTTCGATAAAATTATAAGGCCGTTGGGATATTTTTTGAGGCAGGAACC
>CAZKCK010000060.1:0-16803 GCA_964550695.1 uncultured Bacteroidales bacterium
TGTGATGCCAGAAGAAAATCAACATAGGTTTTGTCGGGGATACCCGGAAATGATTCATGCTTTGTCCATGTTTTCCCGGCGTCGCTGCTCACCTGAATTAGTCCGTCATCAGTGCCCACATAGAGCAACCCTTCTTTTTTGGGTGATTCATCAAGGGCAACAATATTCCCGTAAAAGGATGTTGAGGCATTTTTGGCCACTGCTTCGGGTGGCTGAATTTTACCGAAAACCTGAAGCTTATTGCGGTCAATCTGCTGAGTCAGGTCAGGGCTTACAACCTGCCAGGTGCTGCCGCGGTCATCAGACCGAAACAGTTTATTGGCGGCAAAATACAAAGTATGCTCATGATGCGGACTTACAATAATAGGAGAGTTCCAGTTCCAGCGATAAGCTTCTCCAGCAGGTGGCTGTGGTTGTATATCAATGGCTTCGCCGCTTTTACGGTCATATCTTACCAGGCCACCATGCTGTGACTGGGCATAAACTATATTCTGATCAACCGGGTCAATAGCTGTTTCAAAACCATCACCGCCATTGGTTACAAACCAGTCATCGGTTAAGGTGGCATTGCGCGTGGTTCTTGAAGGCCCGCCCATACTGTTGTTATCCTGTGTTCCTCCGTATACATAATAAAAAGGAGTTGAATTGTCAGCAGAAACACGGTAAAACTGTGTTACAGGCAGGTTTTCCTTTGAATCCCAGTTTTTGCCGGCATCAAAAGTTTCATAAATACCGCCATCGCCGCCAATCAGGATATGCTTTGTGTCTTTGGGATCGATCCACAAGGCGTGGTCATCAACGTGTCGGTTATTATTACCAAGTGATCTGAAGGTTTTTCCACCATCTTCGGTCACCTGTGTAATGGTTTCAACGGTATAAACTTTATCACAGTCAACCGGATCGCAGAAGATTCTGTTATAATACTGTGGACTTCCGGCCACGTGTGAACTCATTTTTTCCCATGAGGCACCCTGATTTATAGTGCGGAAAAAGCCGCCGGTTTCACCTGCTGCTTCAATGATTGCATACACATAATCAGGGTTCACTTTAGAGATTGCAAGTCCGATGCGACCCACATCACCACCCGGAAGGCCGGAGGTTAATTTCTTCCAGGTTAAACCTGCATCAGTCGATTTATATACAGCGCTTTCGGGTCCGCCATCCACCAGCGTCCACACATGACGCCGGCGCTGATACGAAGCTGCATACATCACATCAGGATTCCGGGGGTCGAAAACAACATCGGTGACTCCGGTATTTTCGCTGATTTCGAGGGTTTTAGTCCAGGTTTTGCCACCATCAGTGGTTTTATACAATCCACGTTCACCTCCCGGACCCCACAAAGGACCCTGGGCTGCAACAAATAACGTATTGCCATTGCGCGGATCAATTGCGATGCGTCCGATATGCTCAGTGGCTTTCAGGCCCATGTTGGTAAAACTCTTACCACCATCACATGATTTGTAAATCCCGTCGCCATAGCCTATGGCTCGCTGGCTGTTATACTCGCCGGTGCCCACCCATACAACATTATGATTACACGGGTCAATTTCAACATCAGCCACCGACCATGCACCGTAATTATCAAACACCGGCTGCCAGGTTGTTCCTGAGTTAATGGTTTTCCACACATTTCCTGCGGCAACGGCCACATAATATTCCGAATTATTATCCGGATTCACAGCAAAATCAGCGATGCGGCCTGAAGCAAAAGCAGGTCCTATTCCCCTGAAGTTCAGCGCACCAAATGAGCCGGCTTTCAGTGTATCACTTTTGAGTTCCTTGTCCTTTCCCTTACCGGTAGAACTCAAAAGGACTACGGGTATAAAAAGAGAAATCAGAATGTTTGTAAATTTAATCATCGGTTAATTGGTTGAAATTAAAAAGGAGTTGTATTTAGGTTGAGTTAAGAGTACAAGAATTATCAGAAAAATCATTAAAAAACACAGGACTATGAATGTAAAATACCATGTACAGTGCCGGTTTGAGTGGTGCAAGTTATAAAAAGCCGTGCAAAAAACAGCAAACCCGAAATAAACTTTTCAAAAACATAAAGTGTATAATTTTGATATCGAAATTACAGAATATGAGAAAATGTAAAAATTTTACAGTATTTAGTACTTAAGCATTGACTTTTGCTAAATAAAACTTAACTTTCGGACACATTAATTGAAGATCGCAAAAAAACCATCAATCAACCATTAATCATCCAAAATCTATTGATTATGAGCCAGATAACTGACAAGAACTTTTTAAATAAGCTTGCTTTAAGCTATCATTCCGATGGCCGTCCGGGCAAGATTGAAGTTAAACCAACCAAGCCATACTTATCGCAGCGTGATTTGTCATTGGCATACACGCCCGGTGTGGCAGCGCCCTGTCTTGAAATCCAGAAAAATCCGGATGATGTATATAAATATACCGCCAAAGGCAATCTGGTGGCTGTAATCAGCAACGGTACAGCCGTGCTGGGTTTGGGAGATATTGGAACTGAAGCAGGCAAACCCGTGATGGAAGGCAAAGGGTTACTCTTTAAGATTTATGCTGATATTGATGTGTTTGACATCGAAATCGATGAAAAGGATCCTGAAAAAATAATTCAGATTGTAAAAGCCATTTCACCAACTTTTGGCGGAATAAATCTTGAAGATATTAAGGCACCTGAATGTTTTGAAATTGAAGAACGACTGAAGGCTGAACTGAACATCCCCCTGATGCACGATGACCAGCATGGTACGGCAATCATTACATCGGCCGGGCTTTTAAATTCGCTTGAACTTACACAGCGCAAAATTGAAGATATAAAAATTGTTGTGAACGGTGCGGGAGCCGCAGCCATTTCATGTACTAAACTCTATATCATGCTTGGTGCACAACCCAAAAACATTATGATGTTCGACAGCAAGGGAATGTTGCACAAAAGCCGTACTGACCTTAACAGCACGAAGCAGAAATTCACCCATGACGGACCTGTATTAACGCTTGAAGAAGCGCTTGACGGTGCCGATATGTTTTTAGGATTATCCGTTGCCGGTGTGCTGAAAAAAGAGTGGCTCATGAAAATGGCCCCCCAACCTATTGTATTTGCCCTTGCCAATCCTGTTCCCGAAATTTCATACGACGAGGCCATAAACGCACGCGAAGACATCATCATGGCTACCGGGCGTTCCGATTTTCCAAACCAGATTAATAATGTACTGGGCTTCCCGTTTATTTTCAGAGGGGCATTGGATGTGCGTGCCACTAAAATTAATGAAGAAATGAAACTGGCAGCGGCCCATGCACTCGCCATGCTTGCCAAAGAACCCACCCCCGATGAAGTAAACAGGGCTTATAACATTCAGAACCTTAAATTTGGTAAAGATTATATTATTCCCAAACCCTGTGATCCGCGTTTAATCCTGCATGTGGCCCCGGCTGTGGCAAAAGCTGCCATTGAAACAGGAGTGGCCCGAAATCCAATTACCAACTGGGATACTTACCGCGAAACACTGAGCAAACGCATGGGATACGGAAACCCGCTTATCAGGCAAATAAAAGCCAGAGCTCAAAGTAACCCGAAAAAGATCGTATTTGCCGAAGCCGAAAACTATAAGATTCTGAAAGCAGCCGAAATTGCGCTGATGGAAAAAATTGCTCACCCGATATTGCTTGGAAATAAGATTGTTATTCAAAAACTCATTGCAGAGCAGGAGCTTGAGCTTCATGGTGTTGAAATAATCGATCCCCGCTCTGAAGAGGAAAAAGAACGGAGGCATCGTTTTGCTGAAATGCTTCATGAAAAAAGGAAACGCAAAGGTATCACCATGACCATTGCCCGAGAATTGATGCATCACCGCAATTATTTCGGCCCCATGCTGGTTGAAACGGGTGTGGCCGATGGCATGGTCTCAGGCATGACCACAAGCTACCCCGAAACCATACGACCTGCTTTGCGCGTAATTGGCAAACAGGACAGATGGAACATTGTTTCGGGTATGTATATCCTGAACACGGCTAAAGGCCTATTGTTTTTTGCAGATACCACGGTAAACATGAATCCAACACCGGAATACATGGCCGAAATAGCATTACAGACAGCCGAATCGGTTCGCAGCTTTGGCATCACCCCACGTGTTGCAATGGTTTCGTATTCAAATTTTGGTTCGGTAAAAGGAGCCATACCTACCAAAGTCAGCCAGGCAGTAGCAATACTACATAAAAATCACCCGGATTTAATTGTTGACGGTGACATACAAGCAGATTTTGCCTTAAATGCCGAAATGCTTACCGAATATTTCCCTTTCTCAAAACTTGCCGGAGCACCTGCTAACGTATTTGTCTTTCCGTATCTTACAGCAGGTAACGCAGCTTACAAACTGATAAAGGAACTTTCTGACCATGATGCAATTGGCCCGGTGTTGCTTGGATTGAAAAAACCCGTGCATATTTTACAAATGGGAAGCACTGTTTCAAATATAGTTAACATGGTTACCCTTGCAGTTATTGATGCGCAGTGCAAACAGAACGAATGTTGAAACACTCTAGAAAGACAGTGAATCCCTTTTAAATTCGTTTTTAGCATGATTTCTATTCATGTTTTGTCAATGTTGGCTTAATATCTTCGGGCCTCAGAACTTTTTCGTTTTTTGTTTGTTAAAATCTTGAATTTTGACGATTTCAAACGTTTGCGTAAAATTTTGGATATAAATTTAAATATTCAGATATCTAAATATGCCGAGCGATTTCTTTTCTAAAAAAATCTATACTTTTGCAATGTTTCAATTGCAACAAAGCATATTCATCTATAACTTCTAATGTATGGCAATTAATCTCAACCAAATCAGGCAAGACCTTAAGGAATATGGGTTTTCCGATGTTAATGAAATTCATTACAATCTTTCGTATGACGAGCTGTTCAGCCATGAAACCGATCCGGCACTCACCGGATTTGACAAAGGTTTTGTAACCGATACCGGCGCTGTGGCTGTTGATACAGGAATATTCACAGGACGTTCGCCCAAAGACAAGTACATTGTTCGGGAGGCCGGATCAGAAAAAAACGTCTGGTGGAAATTACCCGAAAAAAAATCATCTGATAACAAGCCTATTACAGAAGAGGTTTGGAAAGACCTGTATGGCACTGCCATTAAGCAATTAAACGGTCAGAAACTATATGTAATGGACGGTTTTGCGGGTGCCAATCTGGATACACGTCTGAGCATACGTGTTGTAACTGAAGTTGCATGGATGGCTCACTTTGTTAAAAACATGTTTATCAGGCCTTCTGATGAAGAACTTGAAAACTTTAAACCCGATTTTATTCTTCTGAATGCTTGTAAAACAAGCGATCCTATGTGGAAAGAGCACAACCTTAACAGTGAGGTTTTTGTAGCCTTTAACATTAAAGAACGGCGTGCAGTGGTAGGTGGAACTTGGTATGGTGGCGAAATTAAGAAAGGATTCTTCAGTATCATGAATTACTTCCTTCCGCTTAAAGGCATTGCTTCAATGCATTGTTCAGCCAATGTGGGCAAAGATGGTGATGTGGCTATTTTCTTTGGTTTGTCAGGCACCGGAAAGACCACCTTGTCAGCAGATCCAAAACGCGATTTGATTGGAGATGACGAACATGGCTGGGACAATGATGGCATATTTAACTTTGAAGGTGGCTGCTATGCGAAGTGCATTAACCTGAGCAAGGAAAATGAACCTGACATTTACCATGCCATCAAACGCGATGCGCTTCTTGAAAATGTGGTTTTTGATGAAAAAACCGGTGCGATTGATTTTGCCAGCAACGCAAAAACAGAAAACACGCGTGTTTCATACCCCATTTATCACATCAACAACATTGTAAAACCTGTATCGAAGGCAGGGCATGCTAAAAAAATCATTTTCCTTACGGCTGATGCTTTTGGTGTTCTCCCCCCTGTTGCAAAGCTCACCAAAGAGCAGACTATGTATTACTTCCTTACCGGCTACACTGCCAAGGTTGCCGGAACCGAGCGCGGCATCAAAGAACCTTCTCCCACTTTCTCTTCATGTTTCGGCGCTGCTTTCCTTATGCTCCACCCAACGGTTTATGCCCGCGAACTTGCACGTAAAATTGAAGAACACGGATCATCGGCCTACCTTGTAAATACAGGTTGGATTGGTGGCCCTTACGGCACCGGAAAACGTATTGACATCCCTTCAACCCGTGCAATTATTGATGCCATACTGGATGGCTCACTCGATAATGCTGAATACGAGGTGCTTCCATTCTTTAATGTGGCAATCCCCAAAGCAATAAAAGGTGTTGACAGTAAACTTTTGAACCAGCGTAACCTCTGGCCTGATGCCAATGCCTGGGACGAAGCCGCAAAGAGTCTTTCGGAAAAGTTTATCAATAACTTTAAAAACTTTACTGATACTGAAGAAGGTCAGGCACTTGTTGCTGCCGGTCCACAGCTTTAGTATATTTGTGCCCCGTCTTCCTCTGGGATTACGGGGCATTTTTTCTGATTTATATATTTAAATATTCACATGTATCGTGAAACAAATTGAACTAGACAATAAACAGCAGAGTATTATGAACAAAATTACCGTTATTGGCGCCGGAAATGTTGGCGCAACTGTTGCTAACGTAATAGCGCACAAAGATCTGGCACGCGAAGTTGTGCTGGTCGACATTAAAGAAGGCCTTGCTGAAGGAAAGGCGCTCGATATCTGGCAGGCAGGTTCAATCAACCACTTCAACACCAAGGTTACAGGTTCAACCAACGACTACCTGCGTACCAAAGGCTCAGGTGTTATTGTAATTACCTCCGGAATTCCGCGCAAACCCGGCATGAGCCGCGACGACCTGATTAAAACCAATGCAAATATTGTAAAGGAAGTCACTGAAAAGGTTGTAAAATACTCACCCGAAGCAATCATCATCATTGTTTCGAACCCACTTGATGTAATGACTTATGCCGCTTTTAAAGCTGCACGCAAGGCATCAAACAAAGTATTCGGCATGGCTGGCATTCTTGATACCAGCCGTTACAAAACCTTTATTGCCAATGCACTTGATGTTTCTCCCAAAGACGTTCACGGACTGCTGCTTGGCGGACACGGGGATACCATGGTTCCATTGCCACGTTATACTTCTATCAATGGTATTCCGGTAACTGATCTGCTTGGAAAAGAAGAGATTGATAAAATAGTAGAACGTACGCGCAAGGGTGGTGGTGAACTCGTGAACCTGATGGGAACTTCGGCATGGTATGCCCCGGGAGCTGCTGCAGCCCAGATGGTTGAAGCCATTGTGGATGACCAGAAACGTGTTTTCCCCGTATGCGCCTACCTCAATGGCGAATATGGATTGAAAGACATTTATATGGGTGTTCCTGTAAAACTTGGCCGCAACGGAATCGAAGAAATTATTGAGATCAAACTCAATGAAGAAGAAATGAAACAGTTACATGAATCTGCTGCTTCAGTGAGAGAACTGATGACAATTATGGACGATATGAAACTGTTTGAAGAATAAAAATTCGCTTTCGTAGTTTTGTAAGAGGATAAGACTTCAATTCTTATCCTCTTTTTAGTTTAATTTTGTCAGGTTAATACACGAACAATGAAAAATTTTAATATCCCCGGCCTGTTAATATTGATAGCAAGCTTGTTTACAGCCTGTTCAGGCTCACACAATGAAACAAAAATTATGACCCAGAAAGATTTCCCCAAGCCTCCGGTGGCAGCAATTAATCCGCAAACATTCAACGAATTCGGTCAGCAACGTACCGACAATTATTTCTGGCTTAAAGAAAAAGACAATCCCGAAGTACTTCAGTATCTGAAAAATGAAAATGCTTATACTGATACAGTTATGAGCAAAACAAAAGCACTTCAGGAAAAACTTTTTGCAGAACTGAAGGGCAGAATCAAAGAAGAAGATGCAACAGTACCTCAGATTGACGGTGGATTTTATTACTATTCAAGAACAGAAACCGGAAAACAATACCAGATACATTGCCGCAAAAAGGGGAGATTGGATGCCCCTGAAGAAATTATTTTTGACGTAAATAAAATGGCAGAAGGCAAATCGGCATTTATTATGGCTGATTATGAAGTCAGTACCAATGGGATGCTGGCTGCGTACATGAGCAACACAACAGGTTCTTATGCTTCATTTACATTGCAAATTAAAGATTTAGCTTCCGGCAACAACCTTTCTGAAGCAATTGAAAATGTGCAGTCATTTGCCTGGGCCAATGACAACAAAACCATTTTCTATTCCGTCGGTAACGAATCTTTACGAGCTTACAGAATATACCGCCATGCAATTGGCAACACTTCATCTGACCAATTGATTTATGAAGAAAAAAACGACTTGTTTAATGTGGGCGTGTTCAAAAGCAAAACGCGTCAACAGATTTTTATCACTTCCGGCAGTTTTACCACCAGTGAATGGCGATTTTTAAATGCCAGCCAGCCAAACGGCACCTTTACCCTTTTTAAACCACGTACAAAAGACATTGAATACAGCGTATATCCGCATATCAACACTTATTTTATCCTTTACAAAGATCCTGAAAACAAAAATTGCAAGGTTTTCGAAACACCCATGAAAGGATATGAAAATCAGGCTAACTGGAAAGAGGTTGTTCCGCATGATCCAAAAGTAAAAATTGAAGGAATAGATGTTTTTGAAAAATACATGGCGCTGTATGTACGTGCAAATGGCCTGAACGAAATCAGAATCATGGACTTGTCAACCAGAACGCAGAAATCAATCAGTTTTCCGGAACCGGTTTACACGGCATATGGCGGTGGAAATCCTGAATTTAAATCAACAAAACTCCGTTACAACTATTCTTCACTCAACAGGCCCAACACGGTTTTTGATTATGACATGGACAAGGGCACGAGCGAAAGACTTAAACAGCAGGAAATACCAGGCGGATTCGATCCCGAGGCATATACTGTTGAACGGATTTGGGCCACTGCCCCTGATGGCATAAAAGTTCCAATGGCTATTGTTTATAAAAAAGATCTTGTGAAAGACGGTAACAATCCGGCACTGCTATACGCTTATGGTTCATACGGCGCCAGCAGCGATGCCTATTTCAGTTCATCTGTTTACAGCCTGATCGACAGGGGGTTTGTGTATGGAATAGCACAGGTACGCGGTGGAAGCGAAATGGGTGAAGAATGGTACGAAAACGGCAAACTGATGAATAAAATGAACACGTTCACCGATTTTATTGCATGTTCTGAAGAACTCATCAAACAAAAATTCACAAATCCGGATAAGCTGGCTATCAGGGGTGGAAGCGCCGGGGGATTGCTGCTGGGAGCTGTAACCAATATGCGTCCGGACCTCTTTAAAGTTGTGCTGGCACTTGTACCGTTTGTTGATGTAATCAATACCATGCTCGATACGACCCTGCCACTGACCACCCAGGAGTATGAGCAATGGGGAAATCCCACCGTTGAAAAGGATTACAAATACATCATGACTTATTCACCTTATGACAACGTAAAAGCGCAAAAATATCCAAACATCCTGGCAACCGGAGGGTTGAATGACTCACAGGTAGGTTATCACGAGCCCACAAAATGGGTGGCAAAACTCAGGGCACTCAAAACGGATGACAACCTCGTATTGCTGAAAATCAATATGGAATCAGGTCATGGGGGAGCAACCGGTCGGTTTGACCGCTTAAAGGAAGTTGCACTTGAATGGGCATTTACCCTTGACCGTATGGGCATGGGGGGCGAATAGCTTATCAGGGTCAAACAAAATGCATCAGCATGTTTAAAAACTGTTTGGCTTATAATTCTTAATTTTGCAGTGATTAAAATCTGATACATGTTCAAACTATCCGGTGAGAAGCAAGCCTCAAAACAGGAAGAAAATCCACAGAAAAGCCTCAGAAGGCAAAATATCACCATGCTGATACTGGGTGTTGCGATTATTGTTTTTGCCAATATTATTGCATCCTTTGTCTTTACCCGCGTCGACCTTACGTCAGAAAAACGCTATACCTTGTCAGACGCTACCAAGGAGCTTTTAACCGGCGTAAACGACTATGTGTATTTTAAGGTTTATCTGGATGGCGATTTTCCGGCAGGGTTTAAACGACTCCGCAACGAAACCCGCGAAATGCTGGATGAATTCAGGGCCTATAATACAAATATTGAATACGAGTTTATTGATCCAAACGAATCTGAAAATGCGCAGGATCGACAACTTATTCAAAAACAACTCATTGAGAAAGGTCTCAGCCCCACCCAACTTGAAGTTAAGGACAAAGAGGGATCTTCGAGCCAGCTCATTTTCCCGGGTGCAGTTGTTACTTACCGCGGAAAAGAAATGCCCGTTCAGCTACTGGCTGATCAGTCAGGCAATGCACCCGAAGAAACACTCAACAATTCAATCCAGAACCTTGAATACAATCTGGCAAACACCATCCGCAAACTTGTGGCTATCTACAAACCCAAAGTGGCATTTATATATGGGCATGGTGAACTGGGTGAAGATGAAACCTACGATATTAGATTGGCTTTATCAGAATATTACGGTGTTGAAAGAGTAAAAATTGACGGAAAAATCAATGCGCTTACCGAGCATAATACAACCGATTCTACAAAAAACACCATTTACAACAAGTACAAAGCCATCGTAATTGCCAGGCCTGATTCAGCTTTTACAGAACGTGATAAGTTTATTATTGACCAATACATCATGCGTGGCGGCAGGGTTTTATGGCTTGTTGACGGGGTAAACGCATCAATCGATAGCCTGATGCACAAGAATCCAACCATGGGGCTTGCCAATGAGGTGAATCTTGAAGACCAACTGTTTAAATACGGAATCCGTGTAAACTACAACCTTTTGCTCGATGCCAGTTGCCTTCCGATTATGCTCGTGACCGGACGTAACGGCAATCAACCTAAATTCAGTTACATGCCATGGATGTTCTTTCCGCTCATCATGCCTGCCTCAAAACATCCGGTGGTAAATAACCTGAATGCAGTTAAATCGCAGTTTATCAGCAGTATCGACACCATTGCAGTACAAGGGATTAAAAAAACCTTTCTGCTTTCAACAACCCAATACAGCCGGTCAGTAAATGCACCGGTAATTATTGACCTGAATATGGCAAAAGAACAACCCGACCCGCAGATGCTTAATCAGTCGTATCTGCCTGTTGCTGTGCTGCTGGAAGGTAAGTTTGAATCTGTGTTTAAAAACCGCATACCGCACGAAATTGCAAATGACCAGAAAATTGGTTTTATGGAAAAAGGACGCCAAACGCAAATGATTGTGATTTCGGATGGTGATATTATCAGGAATCAGTTGCACCGCACCAAAGGCTATCCGCTTCCATTGGGATTTGATCAGGATACACGTCAGTCATTCGGAAATAAAGAGTTCATTCTGAATGCTATGAATTATATGATTGACGATACCAAGCTGGTTAGTATCAGAAGCAGGGAGTTGAAAATCAGATTGCTTGACCGCAAACGCGTTGTAGATGAAAAATTACGCTGGCAGGTATTGAATGTTGTTATGCCTGTTGTTCTGATTATCCTTTTCGGCATTGTAAAAAATTATTTACGGAAGCGGAAGTTTGCAAAACGCTAGTGTTTGGAAACACATCCGTTTGAAATCATTAACACCCGGCATGATCGCAAAAAACAATTTCATAATCAGTAATACTCTGAATTTCAGCCTTTCAAATTGTTCAACCAATGATTCCAATGGAATGGAATCAAAAAAGGATGCACAGCGTCAGCTTGAAGAAAATGTAAAGCGGATGGCAGATATTCAGGATAAACTTTATGCACAGGACAAATATGGTATTCTGATTATTTTTCAGGCCATGGATACTGCCGGTAAGGACGGGGCTATCAAACATGTGATGAGCGGACTGAACCCACAGGGAACCCGGGTTCACAGCTTTAAAGTGCCCTCAGCCGAAGAACTTGATCACGATTATTTATGGCAGGCCAATAAAAATTTGCCGGAGCGCGGGCAAATCGGCATCTTTAACCGGTCGTACTACGAAGAAGTTCTGGTGGTAAAAGTGCACAACCTGATCAAAAACCAGCAACTTCCCAAAGAATTTATCAATGAAGGAATCTGGCAACAACGTTACCGGCAAATCAGGGAATATGAACAATACCTGGTTGAAAACGGCCTGGTAATTCTGAAGTTTTTTCTTCATATTTCAAAAGAAGAACAACGTCAGCGTTTGCTTGCCCGCATTGATGACAAAACAAAAAACTGGAAATTTACGCAAAGCGACATTAAAGAACGCGGATTCTGGGACCAATATCAGCAGGCCTATTCTGAAGCCATTGCTGCAACTTCTTCAGAACATGCGCCCTGGCATGTAATTCCGGCTGACAAAAAATGGTTTGCCCGCCTTGCAATATCAGAAATTATTGTAAACAAGCTCGAGAGTCTGAATCTGGCTTATCCCGAGGTAAGTGAAGCACAAAAGCTGGTATTGGAAGATTGCCGGAAAGCACTTAATGCCGGAAACGAAAATATTCTTTAAAACTGCTGATTGAAAGGCGGTTAAATACACTAACCGTGTGAGAAAATTTGCATTCAGTTATTTTACAGAACCGTTTGGTTTGTAAAAACAACTATTATTTATCCCAATATTTATGAACCAACTGCTGATCAGAATATTCAAGATAAGTAAAAAACTTAAGCCAGTCGCCGATAACCATGCAACGGGATTTTTCGTTCAGCAGCAGGTTTACCGGCAGATGCCAGTGGCCGAAGACAAAATAATCAATTGAGGGATCTGCGTTAAGAATGGATGCTGCAAATTGTGGCAGGCGCTTGGTTTTGAGCCATTCAGTGTTTTGGTGCAGGCCATCGGCCCTTTCTTTATCTTCGCGTGTTATGTTTGAATACCGGCTTCTACGGCTCCAGTACAAGGCAAAAGCCATGGAAAGATCCGGATGGATAAGCCTGAACAACCACTGGTTTACAGGGTTTTCAAATACTTTTTTAATAAATTTATAACCATAATCTCCAGACCCCAGACCGTCGCCATGTGCCAGAAAAAACCTTTTACCATGAAGTTCGCGAATGACTGGTTCACGGTACATTAAAAACCCAAGTTCTTCTTCAAAATACCGGAATGTCCACATATCATGGTTTCCCCTGAAATAGTGAACCGGGATACCCTGCTGGCGTAATTCGGCCAAACGGCCCAGCAGCAAGGCATAACCGCGCGGTACAACGGTTTTGTATTCAAACCAGAAGTCGAACAGATCGCCCATGATATAGAGTTCTTCCATTTCCGGCGCATGTTGGTCAAGCCAGCCCACAAAACGTTTTTCACGTTCAAGGCTGCGGTTTCTGTCGGGTATTCCGAAATGATGATCGGAAGTAAAGAAGATTTTTTTTGCGTTACTCAACACGAACAGGTTTGTGGCAAACTTACAAAAAAAGGTGTTGCTATTTTAATGATTAATTTCATTAAAACAACAACACCCTTAAAGCACCCGGATTTCTCAGAAGGTATAAGTCACTGTATATTTTAATCCGTTTGCCGATGTAATGGTCACAATGTCAAACACACTCTGTGCACCACCCGGAATATAAAAAGACGCCTGACCCGAGGCATCGGTGCTGTAAGTGCCTGAATTTGTATATCCGTCAGTCCCCACAATGCTGAACGAAACGCTGCATCCTTCAACGACCGGAAAGATGGTGGCAGTTACCGTTACCCCTTCACCCGGACCAGGATCCTGTGGTGTAGGATGCCCTGTAACATAAAGCACTTCAGCGCAATTCTGCGTAGTGTACGGCTCTTCGCTTGTGCAAACCTCTACCTGGGTTCCTGCTTTGGCATCAGCCAATGGAACGGATTTCAATTCAAGGTTCTTTTTATTCCCAAGAGCCGGCAGCACAAGCGAAGGTATGTAAACCGGGGCATAACCATCAACGGCAATCGTCAGGTTAGCTCCTTCCTTTAGCAGTGTTGAAGGAATAGGATCACCTACTTTTCCATAGGCAACAACAGCGTACATACTTGAGTCGGATTGTCCGTTTTTCTGAATCCCGTAATACCAGTTTGAAATTACGTAATAACCCGTTCCCACCACTGCACCAATAGCTGTAACCGCAACAATAGCCGGGGCACTCATAGTTGCTCCGATTCCTCCCACGCTATAAATAACTGCCCCCGACAATCCTGAAGCCCCTGCACCAAGCACGGCGCTAAATCCAAAGTTGACGGTTTTTATGGTCTTCATCTTTGTTAACTGCTTCAAGGCTTCCTTATACTGATCGTCAGTAATTTGCCCCTTGTCATATTTATCCTGAATTAATGCGCGCTCACCTTTGGTTTCCTGAATCAGATCTGCAATACTCTTCATGAACGACACGCTTAAACCCCCGTCAGTTCCCGGAAGCATGTCATATTTATTACAGGGATTATCCAAACTTGATTTGGTAAAAGGAGACGAATGCTTGGTGGGAGATTTATACTTCTGCATTTCAGTCACATCAGCTATCAGTTTTTCACCCGAAGCAATATAGCTATTAATAATTGTCAGCGTTTGCTGGGCAGTCAACTGATCATAGTTGGTGCTTTCGTAATCCTGTGCTTTTTTAACAAAATCTTCCATCGATTTCGTCACGTCCACAAATGCCTGACTATAACTCTGTACAACAACATTTGTTTCTTCTTCATCTTTACTGCAGCCCATATAAAGCGAAGCCATAAGTATGAATGCAGCCAGAAAAAAATAAGTTTTGGTTTTCATTTGACTTAGTTTTGTGGTTATAGAAATTATATAGATGCCGATTCACACAAAATTACAGAATTCTGGAAGTGAAATCAATAGCCCATTCAGGTCATTTTCAATCAAAACCAATTGCTACCTTTGCAATTAAATTCAATATCAAATGCCAGACTTCCGGTTTATATTTACGCATATCGCATTAAAAAAAACCCTCAAAGGGATTCTGCTTCTGATCATCATACTTGTCCTTATTTTCTTCCTTTTCAGAAACAGTCTGCTGAGGCAGGTTTTCAATTCAAAGGCTGAAAGTTTTCAGGCGCGCTATCACGCTTCCCTTCATGTTAAAGACCTGTCTTTTTCAGGAATTGCAGGACTTCACATCAAAGGGCTAACGCTGGTTCCTGACAGCCTTGATACGCTGCTGGTAATGAATGAGGCCACCATTCATCTCAGTCTTTCAAACCTGCTGATATTCAGAATAAAACCTGCTTCACTCGAAAGTGATGGACTAAAAATCACCTTCGTCAGAAAAGACTCGTTAACCAATTATATGTTTCTGCTTGAGGCAAAAGCTACCAAAACAGATACTACCAGAATTCAATCATCAATCAACTATGGATTACAGGCCGACCGTTTATTTTCACTGCTTTTTCAAAAAATACCCGACAAAGCCGTATTTAAAAACCTTGTGATTGCAGCCAGTCTCGAGAATAACAGGTTTTCATTCAGTGCTCCCGACTACAACGTTACCGGAAAATCCTTTACCAATACCATCTTTATTACAAATCATGACTCAATTACTCCGGTGGTGATTGAGGGTGAAATTGACAGATCGGCCCGGTCAGGAAAGTTCAGGATTTACGCTTCGTCCGGTCAAAAAATGCAATTGCCTTACATCGACTGGAAGTGGGACACACGGCTCAGATTTGATACGTTACTGTTCAGTCTGCAGGTTAACGATTTTGATGACAATAAACTACAGCTGAATGGCAAAGCAAGTATCACCGGGCTAAGTATCAATCAGCCCAGGATCAGCGACAAAACTGTTGAATTTGCGCAATTAAGCACCGATTATCGCGTAAATCTGCATCCGGATGCCATTGAATTGGATTCAACGGGCAGTTTCACCATCAATAAGCTCTCCATCAATCCCTACATTCGCATCAAACCCTATCCGGTACCTGAAGCTGAAATCGTTATCAACAAACCCTGGTTCGATTCACAACTTCTGTTTTCGTCATTGCCCAAAGGGCTGTTTTACAATCTGCAGGGAATGAAAACAAAAGGCGAATTAAACTACAGTCTGCATTTCAAAGCTAAATGGGATTCACTTGACAGCCTGACATTTATATCAGAAATGAACTCACGGAAATTTCGGATCGAGCAATTTGGCAACACTTTTCCGGGCTTTATCAATACCAGTTTTCAGCATACTGCTTTTGAAAAAGGAATTGCCGTAAGAACGTTGGAAGTTGGTCCGGGCAATTCTTCATTCAGGTCGCTCAACCAGATACCGCCCTTTTTGCGTAATGCAATCATGACTTCAGAAGATGGCGGTTTCTTTTATCACCGCGGGTTTCTGCCCGATGCCATACGTGATGCCCTGATTCTCGACCTGAAAGAAGGTCGTTTTGCACGCGGCGGAAGCACCATCAGCATGCAACTGGTTAAAAATGTTTTTCTGAACCGAAACAAGACCATCACACGCAAACTTGAGGAAATCCTGCTGACCTGGCTCATCGAAAACTGCCGCTTATCAACCAAGGAGCGGATGTATGAGGTATATCTGAACATCATTGAAATGGGTCCCATGGTATATGGCGTGGAGGAAGGTTCAAGGTTCTACTTTGGGAAGGATGTTTCAAAACTCAGTCTGGCCGAAAGCGTATTTATTGCCAGCATCGTACCGCGCCCAAAAAAATTCATGTATTCGTTTGATCCTTCCGGAAACCTGAAACCCTATCTGACAGAATATTACAAACTTATGGCCATTAAAATGCTGGCAAAAGGGTTTATCACTGAATCAGAAGCGGCCGGTTTAACTCCAAATGTGAAACTCACAGGCCCGGCTCT
>CAZKCK010000060.1:16903-19500 GCA_964550695.1 uncultured Bacteroidales bacterium
TTAGATATTTTATTTAATTTGCACCCCAAATTTCTCACCAATGAAAAAAGTAATTTTCTGTTTACTGGTTTCATTAATTGCACAAAACCAGTTAATTGCACAACCAATAAGCCTTCAGCAATCTGAGACCGCTCTCAGAAAGTTCTTACAGAACAAACAATCCGGTCATGTTCCATTAATAGCTGATTCAATTTCCGGAACAAATGGCACGCTTGCCCGAATTTATACGCTAGCCGGCAATGGTTTTGTAATTGTAGCCGCACAGAAGCAACTTGAAACCATTCTGGCCTATTCGTTCACAAGCTCTTACAGGTCAGACGAAAAATCATGGAACGAATTACTTCCCATATTAACTGCTGATTATTCCGGTAGACTTGCGTATGCCGTCATCAATCCTGCATATGCACTGAAAAACATACAGAACCGGGATGCATTCTTACAAAATTCTCAGCCAAACCGGGATTTCCAGCAATGGCCTCCCGCCGGAACCACACCCACCGGTGGCTGGTTGTGGACCAACTGGACGCAAAGTGCACCTTACAATATGCTCTGCCCCATGGATAACACAACAGGCCAGAGAAGCTACACCGGTTGCCCCTCAACGGCCATGGCACAGATTCTCAATCTGCACAGGCGGCTCAACCACACCCGTTTTACCGATGCTGATGATTACCACCACATTTACGGAGGAAACAACTTCTGGTTTGACGATGATTACAACACCTTTAAATTCCCGTCATGGCCAAAACTCAACAGATTGCTCGATACCCTCGAAACACATTATGACACAGGCATTACACCCTCTGACAGTCTTGCTGCAGCGCTTACATTTGCCTGCGGTGTGGCCGCAAAACAGGTCTACAGTTCATCGGGTTCCGGTACATGGGGCATCGATCAGGCCCTGATGGCATACCAGCGCTTTGGTTTTGTGGAATCTGTACTGGTTTTGCCGGATGATACAACCTTAAACGAACATCTTGCCGATAATATAAAAATTGGCATTCCGGCACATCTGGGTTTGGTTGATCCCGGAGTGACTGTGGGACATAACGTGGTGGTTGACGGCTACAATACCGATGAGTTTTACCATTTTAATTTCGGCTGGGGAGGTTCAGCCAACGGATGGTACACCATGCCCCCGACATCTATTCCTTACAATCTTACTGTTATTGAGGGTATTGTACTTGATATTGATCTCGAAAACCATACGACGGGCGTCCACTATCCCCAAAATACCGCTTCTGCAAAAATCCATATTTACACAAATAGTTCTGATATAATGGTGATAACAGATGCCGGTTATGGCAATTTGCTGCCATTTGAAATTTACAGTACTGATGGGAAGCTATTGCAAACCGACTTTATGCAAAAAACATCAAATCATCAATATACCATAAGGCATCATCTTACTCACAAAGGAATATATTTTCTGAGGATTAAAACCAGCAACGGATTTATAGCAACGGGCAAGTTTTTGTTTTAGGATTTTGTATTTTCACGCTTTCAAAAGCTGATGCATGAAAAAGCGGAATAAAAATGCCGGAGCAGCCACCGAACGGCTGCTTTCAATTGATGCCCTGCGCGGATTCGACATGTTCTGGATCATGGGCGCCGAAGGAATTGTACATACCCTTAAAGATGCCACCGGATGGGGTTGGGCTCTGGCTGCATCCACCCAGCTTGACCATGCTCAATGGAACGGTTTCAGGCTTTATGACCTCATTTTCCCGTTGTTTCTGTTTCTTTCGGGCGTAACCATGCCCTTTTCGTTTACCCGTAAACTTGAAAAAGGTGTTCCCAAAAGCAGCATTTACAATGATATTCTAAGGCGCGGATTGCTATTGGTGTTGCTCGGATGCATTTACAACGGCCTCCTGAATTTTGATTTTGCACATCAGCGCTACGCCAGTGTTCTGGCACAGATTGGTATTGCTTATATGTTTGCCGGCTTTATTTTCCTGAATACCAAATGGAAAGGTCAATTGGCCTGGGTTGCAGGCATTGTTATTGCTTATTGGGCAGCCATGAAGCTGATTCCGGTACCGGGTTTTGGTGCAGGCGATCTATCACGTGAAGGCAGCCTGGTGACCTGGTTCGATCAACAGTTTTTGCCGGGTCGTTTTCATGAAGAAATATTCGATCCCGAAGGCTTGCTGGTGAAAATTCCGGCTACAGCAACGGCGCTGCTGGGTGCTTTGACGGGTTGGTGGCTCAAACGAACAGATGTTGCCGGAAATAAAAAAACCCTGTATCTGCTTGGCGCTTCCGGGGTTTCATTTGTGCTTGCCTACCTGATTGATTTCTCTTTCCCCATCAATAAAAAACTCTGGTCCAGCGCATTTGTATTTCAAACAGCAGCTTGCAGCGGCCTGTTGTTAGCTGTTTTTTATCAGATCATCGATGTCTGGAAGTTCAGGAAATGGGCGTTTTTCTTTGCTGTAATCGGAATGAATTCGATAACCATTTACCTTGCTTCAGAAATCATCGATTTCCGGCACACCGCTGACTTCTTCTTTGGTGGGTTTGCCAATCTGACGGGGGAAGCCTGGGGTAAAGTTATTATTGCCACCGGTGTTGTGGCTTTGGAATGGGGATTC
>CAZKCK010000061.1:0-19203 GCA_964550695.1 uncultured Bacteroidales bacterium
TTGCTGCCGTTGATGCATAGGTGTAAAAAGTTACATGGATATATTGCTGCTGTTGACTTATAGAGGCGGATGGCGGGAATGCCATGGAGCCGCTATCACCGGTCGGTATGAAAAATGAAAGGGGGTTGTGTACGCCAAAAGCAGTCTGGCGTAAAAATCCGGGGCGATATGCTGAAGCTGTTTGCATATAGCTGAGATGCTGTGAAATTAGCCTATAGTGGTATTGCTATTCATTGTTCAGGTGGCTTAATTGTTGAAGCCGGCTGACCTGCACCGCTTGTGCCTGAATGAATTACAGGCGAAGGTTGACAATGATACCTGCCGGGAAGCAAGTCAGTGGCAGATAAAAAAACAAAGGGGATGAGGCTTTGGGTTTTCATATACTACATTTTAGAGATACAAAGATACAACTGTCGAAAAGTGTACTTTTTTCGACTAATTTGATTAGAAACTAATCAAAACAGGCCTTATCAGTGAGCGAACGTATAAAATCATTGAGTAAACGTATGTTTTTGGAAGCCAAAAGTCCAAAACCCTTAAATGAAATTTATACAAATTCTAAATAATACCCTTTGACCACAAAAAAACTTGCTCTAGCTGATGCATAAAACCTGTATATCAGGATTTTGAATAAAGTCCCTCTACTGCAGAATTCCCCGGGTTGTTGACCGGCAAAATATTATGATTGTGGTCAGACCGGGGCAAAAAAAAGCCCCGGCACCATGGGCCGGGGCTTAAACACTAAGTTAATTTATTTTAAACTTCCCAGGTATCGCCACTGAACAGCAGGTCGTCCATGCATTTAATTTTGCTTCCGGCCTTGGTGCTGGCAATCTGTTCTTCCATCAGGTCGTCGTAGGTGGGATATTTGGCAGAGCGTATAACGCCGAGAGCCACCGGAAATTCGGGGCCGGTCATCTTGGCGAGGCTCATGTGTATGCCCGGATCAGGATTCAGGGCATCATGTACCAGAATGTCGTCAACAATAATTCCGTGTTCGCCCAGTGTCACCACTTCAAGGTTGCGCCCGTTAAAGCGGAGGCCCTTATCGCGGTTGGTGCCAAATATCATGGGTTCGCCATGCTTCAGCACGATGGTGCGGTCGTCGCGGAATTCACGTGACGACAGGTGGTCAAAGGCTCCGTCGTTAAAAATAACGCAGTTCTGCAGCACTTCAACTACCGAGGTGCCATCATGTTTGGCAGCTTCGAACATGATATCGGTCAGCAGCTTGGGTTGGGTATCGATGCCACGGGCAAAGAAAGTTCCCTGTGCACCCAATACAAGTTCGCCGGGGGTAAACGGATGTTCGATGGTTCCGTAAGGTGAGGTTTTGGTAACAGCACCCAGTTGCGAGGTAGGCGAATACTGTCCTTTGGTCAGGCCATAAATCTGGTTGTTGAACAAAAGCAGGTTTACGTCGATATTGCGGCGGATGAGGTGGATAAAATGGTTTCCACCGATGGCCATGGAGTCGCCGTCACCGGTAATAATCCATACCGAAAGGCCGGGATTGGCAATTTTAACCCCCGAGGCAATGGGCATTGCACGGCCGTGAATGCCATGAAAGCCATAGGTATTTACATAATAGGGGAACCTTGAAGAGCATCCGATGCCTGATACAAGCACGAAGTTTTCTTTTTTGTAGCCTATTTCGGGGAATATCTTTTCAACAGCATGAAGAACAGCATGGTCGCCACAACCCGGGCACCATTTAACCATCTGGTCGCTTACAAAATCTTCTTTGGTAAGTTTTACCGGGGATTTTTCAATGGTATTGTTAATCTGGGTCATAATTAAGCCTCCTTCGCGATTTGGTTAAATTTTTCAATAAGTTCAATGACGGTAAAGGGAAGTCCCTGAATTTTATTGTACTGCAGGTACGGGATTTCGGGGAAATTCATACGCAGATAGTTTACAAACTGCCCGTTGTTGAGTTCGCACACAAGTACTTTCTTGTAGCGGGCCAGCACTTCACGCGTGTTTTTAGGCAGTGGGTTGATGTAGCGAAAATGGGCATGACTCACGTTCATTCCGTCTTTGCGGGCTTTTTCGACAGCATTGCGCAGCGCGCCGGCTGTTCCGCCCCAGCTTACCACCAGCAGGTCGCCTTCGGCATCGCCGTATACTTCCTGTTCGGGAATGTAGTTTTCAATTCGTTTTACTTTTTCGGCCCTGTACTTCACCATCTTTTCATGGTTGGCCGGATCAGTTGATACCTGTCCGAATATATCGGTCTTCTCAAGGCCTCCGATGCGGTGGCGCAAGCCTTCGGTTCCGGGTACCGCCCATTTGCGTGCCAGGGTCTCCGGATCACGTGCATAGGGTTTGTAGTCGGTGTTGGCTTCTGCCAGCGGAGGGGTTATGCTTGCCAGATCAGCCATTTTCGGGATGCGGAACAGTTCTGATCCGAAACCGATATACCCATCGGTGAGCAGGATGGCAGGAGTCATATGTTCGAGTGAAAGTTTGGCTGTTTCAAAAGCTGAATAGAAACAGTCGACAGGCGATGAGGCAGCGATGATAATCATGGGAGCTTCGCCATTGCGGCCAAACAAAGCCTGCATCAGGTCGGCCTGTTCTGATTTGGTTGGCAGACCGGTTGAGGGGCCGGCACGCTGTACATCAACAACAACCAGCGGAAGTTCGGTAATGACAGCAAGGCCTAGTGCTTCCAGTTTTAAGGAAAGACCCGGACCTGAGGTGGTGGTGATGCCGAGGGAACCTGCAAAGCTGGCACCAATGGCTGAGGTAACACCTGCTATTTCGTCTTCAGCCTGAAAGGTTTTTACACCCAGATTTCTGAATTTCGAGAGTTCGATCAGGATTTCGGTGGCCGGTGTTATAGGATAGGAGCCTAAGAACAACGGACGGCCGGATTTTTCGGCTGCTGCCATCAGGCCCCATGCGGTGGCAACGTTACCGGTGATGTTGCGGTAGGTTCCCTTGGGGATGGTTGCTGCCGGAACGCTAACTTTGTTGGCCTGTGCTTCAACAGATTCGGCAAAGTCAGCACCTGCTTTCAGCACACGTCGGTTGGTTTCAACAACAATCGGGTTCTTTTTGAATTTTTTATCCAGAAAATCGTGCGTGTAATCGAAAGGTTTATCGAAAATGCTGTAAAGCACGCCGAGTGCAAACATGTTTTTGGCACGGTCAGCCGATTTCTGGTCAACACCCAGATCTTTAACTGATTCGCGTGAAAGTCTTTTCATCGGGGCTTTGATTACATTGTAATCACGCAGCGATCCATCGGTCAGCGGGTTGGTTACATAACCTGCCTTCACGATTGATTTTTCATCAAAACTGTCTTCATCAACAAGGATGGTTGCACCTTTTTTTGCCCATTTCAGGTTGGTTTTGAGTGAGGCGGCATTCATGGCCACCAGCACATCACTTAAATCGCCCGAATTGTAGATTTTGGTCTTCCCGAAATGTACCTGAAATCCTGAAACACCGGCAATGGTATTCTGCGGGGCTCTGATTTCGGCCGGGAAGTCCGGAAAAGTTGACAAGTCGTTACCGGTGAATGCTGCAGTATCGGAAAAAAGTGTGCCGATTAGCTGCATCCCATCTCCTGAATCTCCTGAGAACCTGATAACTACGTCATCAAGTTCTTCGACATTCCTTTGTTTTTCTGCCATTATTTTCAATTTAAAAAGAGTGGGCCAAAGTTAGGGTATATTCCTCAATTGACAGGGCACAACATAAATATTAATTTACATGTTAATCCTTAATTTAGAATGAGTAAAAATTTCAACCCGTATCAAAGGCACTGCTTTTATTTTTATTTTTGCCAACGAATTAAAACCCATATTAAACGTAAAATTTTTAGCCATGGCATATGTAATAAATGAAGACTGTGTAGCATGCGGAACCTGCATCGATGAGTGTCCGGTAGAAGCTATCTCTGAAGGCGATATCTATAAAATTGATGCTGACATCTGCACCGATTGTGGTTCATGCGCATCTGTTTGCCCCACTGAGGCCATTCACCCCGCATAATTCACTTTCAAAGTCTTGTAAAAGCCGCTTTCTGTACAGGGAGCGGCTTTTTTTACTTAGTCATCTTATAAGGGATAATCTGCACATCCTGCCGGTTTAGCATAGTTGCCGGAATTGAATCACAAAGCAGCGCCACCCTGTATCCTTTTTTAATCACCTCTTTGATGGTCTGATCATCAGGTATTTTCTTGTATGAAATGTAATCTGTAAAAAACATGATGGGAATATTGCCGGAAAACCAATCGGTAAAAATAACGGTATTGGCAGGCAATTTCCCGTTAAGTTGCTGCAGAAACTGCACCTGCGTTGAATTCAGGTGGTGTCGCCCCCGGCCAATCCGGTCTTTGCGGGTATGATTGTTGGCAATGTCGTTCAGGTTGAGAAACAGCCAGCAAACCAGAAGTATGACGATCATTGATACCGATAAATGCACTTTACGGTTGATTAAATACTTCTTACTCCAGCTTAAAAATCGGGATATCATCAGTCCGAAACCTAAAAAAACAACACTGCTTGTAACAATCGTAAAGGCAGTCATTTTTGTAGCAGCAAGCGTAAAAAAGGTGTAAATCAATACAATCCATACAGGTACTGACCATCTGAATGCGACTTCACGGGTTTTAAGCACAAGCAAAACAAGTGAAAACGCGACCAGATAGGGCATCAGATCGCCACTTCCGTACAATTGATAAATTGCCCTTAAATGAAACAATGCATCCCCGCCGTGGCCTTCAACAACCCTGAAAAAATGTTGTGAATTGTAAGCATATTCATAAGCACTCTCACGCGGAAAGGCCATTGTAATGTATATCTGCCAGGGAATAAAAACCATCAGGCACGCAATGATGCTCATCAGATAAGCATACCAGTACTTTCTGTTTTTACGGGCATATTCATCTAGCAATAACCACACAGTCCAGCCAGAGAATACGAGCAATCCGGTAAGCCATTTTACGAGTACAGCCCCACCTGAAAACACTCCGGTAAGGATAGCCCAAAAAATATTTTTACTTCTGATATACTCAGAAAACGCCCAAATTGAAGCTGTTACATAAAACAGAAAAGCAATATCATTATGCTCCGTAGGAATATAACCGGAAGTTAGTTCAAGCGGGAAAAAAGCCATCGCAAAAAATATCCCGCCAAGCATTCCGGAGCGCTCATCAACAGTATTTTTGCCAATTCTATAGATAAACAGCGGAATGATGGCATGCATGATAATTGATGGCAACCTGACAGCCAGAACAGTAGGCCCGAGTATCTTGATACTTAAAGCCATTTGCCATAAAAACAAAGGTTGCTTATGCAGCCATACGTGGCATGATATCCATTGTGTATAATCAACAGGAAGCAGCGGATTCCGGATTAATACCGGCATCAGTGGATTCATACTCAGGTTTTTTGCCACCAGGGCATGGTATTGTTCATCCCAAATGTTTAAAAACGGATCAAGAATGGCTGCAAAATATCCAACAAGCAATGAACCGGCAAACAACAGCACGATTGAAAGTGGTTTATAGCCAATATCAAACAGCAGATACGAAAATAAAAGGCATAGTGTGGAAGCGGCTAAAATGCACAATTGCTCATTGGTAAAATACTGCCAGATCATTACATGAATTTATATGTGGCAAAATTATAAAAAAGACAACCTGAACATTTGATTCATATATTTGTTATTTGCCTTATTACTAAAGGGTTTTTAACAGGTTTAGCTCAGCCGGTAAAAACCCACCCTAAAATCTTTTCAAAGAAATATACAATACGTAATGGATAAATTCTCTTATCTGAATTCTTCTGATGCTGAGGCCATTGATGCCGAATACCGGGCTTTCTTACAAAATCCTGAAAGCCTGACCCCCGAATGGAGGCAGTTTTTTGAAGGGTTTGAGTTTGCAAGAATCAATTACAGTGAAGCCGAGAACATTTCATATCCCTCTGAATTTAAGGTTCTTAATCTTATAACCGCATACCGTTCACGCGGTCATCTGTTCACCCAAACCAATCCGGTACGCACCCGCAGGCAGTATTTCCCCAATCTGGATATTCATACTTTCGGACTTTCTGAAAGCGATTTAACAAAAGTATTCCAGGCCGGAAAGGAACTCGGTTTAGGAGCCGCAACCCTGAATGATATTCTGGCTCATCTGAAACAAACTTATTGCCAGTCAGTTGGTGTTGAATACATGTACATCCGCACGCCGGCAATTACCGAATGGCTGATGAAGAAAATGGAATCGGTAAGAAACACCCCAACATTCAGCAGTCCTGAAAAAAGAAGAATCCTGTACAAACTATCACAGGCTGTGCTGTTTGAAAAGTTTATACATAAAAAATTCCCGGGACAGAAGCGTTTTTCACTTGAAGGCGGTGAGTCACTGATTCCGGCTCTGGATGCTGTAATTGAAAAAGGAGTTGAATACGGAAATCAGGAATTTGTAATCGGGATGCCCCATCGCGGCAGGCTGAATGTATTGTCAAACATTCTGCAAAAGCCCTATTCTGATATATTTACCGAGTTTCAGGGGCTGGAATATGAAAATGAGCTCATTCTGGGCGATGTGAAATACCATCTTGGGTACACTTCTGAACGATCGACGCTGAACAATAAAACAGTTAAACTTACCTTAGCGCCCAATCCTTCACACCTCGAAACCGTTGATCCGGTGGTTGAAGGCATAACACGTGCCCGTCTCGACAGATTCTACAAGGGTGATTTTAATAAAATCACACCTGTATTGATTCATGGTGATGCTGCAATCTCCGGACAGGGCATTGTGTATGAACTGGTTCAGATGTCGGGACTGAAAGGTTACAACACCGGAGGAACCATACACCTGATTGTAAATAACCAGATAGGTTTTACCACCAACTATCTTGACGGACGCACCAGCACTTATTGTACTGATGTTGCCAAAACCATACAATCACCTGTTTTTCATGTAAATGCAGATGATGCCGAAGCAGTGGCCTATACCATACAGCTTGCCATGGAATTCCGTGAGCAGTTTCACCGCGATGTGTTTGTGGATTTACTGGGTTACCGGAAATACGGCCACAATGAAAGCGATGAACCACGGTTTACACAACCAGTGCTTTACAAGATTATTGAAAAACATGAAGATCCCCGGCAAATATATGTCAAACGACTGGTTTCTGAAGGCCTTATTACTGAACAGGAAGCCGCGGAAGAAGAACGGACGTTTAACGAACTGCTGGAAGACAATCTCAAAGAATCCAAATCTGCTGAAAAAGCAGTGATTACCAATTTTCTGCATGACGAATGGAAAGGAATAAGAAAGGCAGAACAGGCTGATTTTAACCATTCGCCGTTTACAGGGATAAACCGTGAAGATTTTATTGATCTGGCCAAAAAAATCACTTTTCTTCCCGAAGGAAAGAATTTTTTTAAAAAAATCAGAAAGCTTTATGACGACCGGCTGCAGATGGTCCTCAAAACCGGTCAGCTCGACTGGGCCATGGGCGAACTGATGGCATACGCAACCTTGCTGAAGGATGGTTATGACGTACGGATCAGCGGGCAGGATGTGGAACGGGGAACCTTCTCACACCGCCATGCTGCATTGACCATCGAAGACAGTGAGGAGAAATACATCCCTATCCGGCATGCGATTGAAAGAGAAAACAGTTTCGAAATTTACAATTCACTGCTTTCAGAATATGGTGTGCTGGGATTCGAATACGGTTATGCCCTGAATTCGCCCAATACACTTACAGTATGGGAAGCCCAGTTCGGTGATTTCGGTAACGGAGCCCAGATTATTTTCGACCAGTTTATCAGCAGCGCCGAAGATAAATGGAACGTTATGAACGGGCTCGTGGTGCTATTGCCTCATGGGTTTGAGGGTCAGGGACCGGAGCACAGTTCAGCCAGAATGGAAAGATACCTTACACTTTGCGCAGAGAACAACATCCAGATATTAAACTGTACAACCCCGGCAAGTTTTTATCATGCACTGCGCAGGCAAATGATCAGGGATTTCAGAAAACCGTTGATTGTTTTCACGCCCAAAAGCCTGTTACGGCACCCTGCCTGCGTTTCGCCCATTGATGATTTTGTGGCCGGCAGATTTAATGAGGTTATTGACGACCAGACAGCTGATCCCGATAAAATCGGAAGGGTGTTGCTTTGTACCGGAAAAATCTATTATGACCTGATTGACGAAAAAACCAAAACCGGCAACCAAAGTGTGGCAATCGTCAGGCTTGAGCAAATTTTCCCGTTGCCCGCAGAACAGTTAAAACAAATAAAACAGAAATACAGCAAAGCAGAGCACTGGTTGTGGGTTCAGGAAGAACCTGCAAACATGGGCGCATGGGGTTTTCTGAAACTCAATGCCGGTTTTATTGATCTGAAACTGATTGCCCGTCCCGCTTCCGGAAGTCCGGCCACAGGATCAAGTAAATTCCATTTTATTCAGCAGAAGAAAATTGTTGACAAGGCATTGCACCAATGCGTATGCCCCAGGCTTGACATTGAATGCCGGATGGTTTGCATTGGCAATAAATGGCAGAGTTTTGCACGTGAAATTAACGCATTCAGGGAAAATCAAAAAAGTTAACCGAAAATCAGAACACATATGATCATCGACTTAAAAGTGCCGAGTCCGGGCGAATCCATCAACCAGGTGCTAATTGCAAGCTGGCTGTCGAAAGATGGAGATATCATTGGCAAAGATCAGGAAATTGTTGAAATTGACAGCGATAAAGCTACAATGGCGATTCCGTCACCAGAAGGCGGTAAGCTCAGCATTCTCGTGGCAGAAGGTGAAACCGTTGCTGTAGGTGCTATTATTGCCAGAATTGACAACAGTTTTGATTCCGCTCAAAACGTTACCACAAAACCAGTTGAAAAGGACGAAATTAAACCGGCTGCTGAACAGGCTAAACCAGCAGCTATCAAAAATGCTGACCCGGAACCGGTTAAGGATGAGGTTTCCGAAATCCACATTTCACCGCTTGCACGCATCTTGATGCAGGAAAAGAATTTAACGGAACACGAAGTCGTTTCCTTTTTCAAAAACCTGAGACTGGGCCGTAAAGACGTGGAATTTTACCTGGAGGAACGCGAAAAACAACGCCATCAGGCAGTTCCGGAAACAAAATCGATTGCTGCCGGGCTAAGAGATCAGGAACGGCAAAAAATGACCCCTCTGCGTATTAAATTGGCCGAACGGCTTGTAGCAGTAAAAAACCAGACGGCCATGCTCACTACTTTTAATGAAGTGAATATGACTCCTGTGATGCAGATCAGAAATCAGTATAAAGATATCTTTAAAGAAAAACACGGCACCACACTCGGGTTTATGTCGTTTTTTACCAAAGCTGTTACTGAAGCATTAAGATTATTTCCGCAGGTAAATGCCATGATTGATGGTGATGAGATTGTATTCAACCGGTATGCAGACATCGGAATTGCAGTCAGCACTCCCAAAGGCTTGATGGTGCCTGTACTTCGCAATGCTGAAAAAATGAGTCTGGCTGAAATTGAGCTTAAAATAAAAGAACTGGCCACCAGAGCACGCGATCGGAAAATTACCCCCGATGAAATGAGTGGTGGAACATTTACAATCACCAATGGTGGCGTTTTCGGAAGTCTTTTGTCAACACCAATCTTAAATCCACCCCAGAGCGCAATCCTCGGAATGCACAATATTGTTGATCGTCCGGTGGCAGTTAACGGGAAGGTTGAAATTCACCCGATGATGTACATTGCCCTCTCCTATGATCACAGGGTAATAGATGGCCGTGAATCAGTTGGATTTCTTGTAAAAGTGAAAGAAATGCTTGAGAATCCGTCACGGATGCTGCATGGCGGGAATGATCCTGCAAAATCGCTGCTGGGTATTTAAAATAAAATTTAAGAAATTTTCTATTAAAACTTTATTAAATAGTAACTTTGGCAAAGTAAAAACTGATTAACTTCGCACCCCATTTTATTAATCTATATTATACCCATGAAGAAAAGATTTACCTTAAGAGTGAAATCCCTGATGTACAGATTTGGTTTGTTGACAACTATGATGCTTATATTCAGCTATGTTAGTGCTCAGACGATGACCGAATTGGTTGTACCAAAATACATTGGAGGAAAAACAGCAGCCACTGCCAACAATGCCCGTACAGCTTTTGCCGTATGTGTGAAGTTCGACGGACTCACACCCAATACCCTTTGTGACGTTAAAGCTGCTATAGAATTACCAACCGCCGTAGCCACCAACTGGGGAGCAGGCAACTATTGGAACGGAACCACCTTTCAATCAAACCCGATTATTGGTGCTTTTACATCTGATGCAACTGGCAGCTCAGGACCTTACTGGATTATTTTTCAGCCTACCGGAAATTCATCACGATTCAATCCGGGTCAGGTTCATAACATTCGTGTTGCAGCTTATCCAAGTCTTGGTCCTATCCCCAATCCGTTAATCGGAACCAAAACAATCACTTGTCTTGACATTGCCACAACAGCCATGACTCCTGAAGCCACCGATGACGGTGCTTATATTAAAGGTTCTGCTGACCCCACCATTACCGGGAAGTATGTACTGCTTTATGACAATACTACAGGAACCGGCGATCCGCTGTTCAGCTATCAGGTAAGACAGGCTGCAGCAACTCAGGTTGCCAACACCCAGTTGAATGCAGAGATCAATGATATATATATGCAGGCAGGTACCAGCGCTGTTGGTGATTATCCGGCCCCTGTGCCCATCGGCGCAAACAATCCCAACGGTGTACGCCGTGTTGAATCACGTAATGCTGACAATACCGTTTTTGGCTACAATACCGATACTGACGGAATCTGGCCCAGCAGTGCCACTTTAGGCAATACCACCAATATGGCCCGCCTTGATATCCGGTACATCACAGCCAGCGATGCGCCACTTACGCCCGCAGCAGGTGCACCGGTTGTTACAACAACAGCAGTAACCAATATTACGTATAACAGTGCCACCAGCGGCGGCAATGTTACAAGCATTGGCGGAGCACCCGTAACAGCCCGCGGAATTTGCTGGAGTACAACTGCAAACCCAACAGTTGCTGATCCACATACCACCGAGCCAGGCACAACGGGTTCTTTTACAAGCAATATGACAGGGCTTAATTATTTTACCGAATACCATGTAAGGGCCTATGCCACCAACAGCATCGGAACCTCTTACGGTGCTGACCTTGCCTTCACAACCCTTGCCCCACCCTTTGCCCCCGTTGCTGATTTTGTTGCCTCAGAAACAATTATTGTTACGGGTATGACGGTTGATTTCACTGATTTATCGACCAATGTTCCTACAACCTGGAACTGGTCGTTTATCGGAGGCACTCCTGCAACATCCACTGTACAGCATCCTCAGGATATTCAGTATAATTTTTCGGGTTTATATAATGTTTGCCTAACTGCAACAAATTCCTATGGAACTGACACAAAATGCAAAGATGCTTATATTCAGGTAAATGAACCCATTGATGCCGATATCGTAATTACAGAGATTATGTATAACTCACCTGAATCAGGTACTGACTCACTTGAGTTTATTGAACTTTATAATAACGGGACCGAAGCCCTCAATATGGAAAATTACTCTTTTTCATTGGGCGTGGTATTTACATTTCCGGCCGTTACCATCAATCCGGGCGAATATCAGCTTGTGGCTGTAAATTCAAATGCAATTCAAAATACTTTTGGAAAACCTTCACTGCAATGGACAACAGGAGCACTGAGCAATAGCGGTGAACCCATTGTTTTAGTCGACAACTTTGGTTTTCTGGTAGATAGTGTGAATTTTGATGATATTTTACCTTGGGATACCCTTGCCGACGGTTGGGGCCCATCGCTCACCTTATGCAATCCTTCACTTGACAACACCATCCCCGAAAACTGGGTACATTCTTCTGAATTTGTTGCCCTGAATGCCGAAGGTGACTCAATTTTTGCAACACCCGCAGGTGGTTGTTTAATTCCAATACCACCGGTGGCCGATTTCACAGCGAATCCCCTGCAAGTATACCCCGGCGATGCTGTTCAGTTTACCGATCAGTCATCAGGTGGCATCATCACCTCCTGGAGCTGGACGTTTGAAGGCGGTTCACCTGCAACCTCAACTGACCAGAATCCGCTGGTAACCTACCCGGCAGTTGGAACCTACGATGTGCAGCTTACGGTAATCAATGTTGACGGAACCGATACCAAATTAAAAACCGATTACATCAGCGTTGTGATTAATCCCGGAATAGGTGAACTGAATGCTTCGCAGTATAAAATTTACCCCAATCCAACCACTACCGGTTTCATGAATATTGAAGTACCTGGTGGCACAAATGAAATAAAAATTTATTCAATTGTTGGCAATGTAGTTTATTCCTCAGAACTGACTACACGGAAATCACGCATTGATCTGACTGAACTTCAGAAAGGTGTTTTCTTTGTTAAATTTATAAAAGACGGAGAAACTCAGGTAACCCGTAAGTTAGTAATTCAGTAAGAAATCCAATAATTTTAGGTGAAAAAGGTTAAATTGACCTTTTTCACCTTTTTTTTCTCCAAAATACTAATTTTTAAAAGCATGAATTTCAGTACTTTAAAAAAATCAACGGTGATTTATCTGGCAATATTTATACAATTGTGCAGCTATCAAATTGCCGCTCAATCCAATATTCTGAGCCCTTCAGCCCATACGCTGGTGATAACTGAAATCATGTACAACCCTCCTGAAACCGGAACCGACACACTTGAATTTGTGGAGATTTACAATGCAGGAAATTATCCCGTCAATCTGAATGGCTTTCAGTTTACCGAAGGAATCCTGCATGTTTTTCAGCCCTATACGATTATTCCCGGCGAATATATGGTTCTGGCACTGGATAGCCTGGCTTTTTACAGAACCTTTGGTTTGCATGTACTCAGATGGAATTCAGGGCGATTGACCAATACAGGCGAACTTATAAAGCTAATTGACAATGAAGGAATGACAGTTGACTCTGTTGTTTACGGAATTTCTACTCCATGGCCTGCACTCCCAAATGGAAACGGACCCTCCCTCCTGCTCTGCAATCCTTTTACTGATAATTTGAATCCGGCAAACTGGTCATCATGTAGCGATTTTGCAGCTATTAATACAGCCGGTGATACCATTTGGGCAACTCCAATGGCGGGATGCAGCTCATGGAGTGGGAATCCGGTCGCTAATTTCTATTCAACCGAAACAAACATCTTTACCAACAATTCGATTGATTTTCAAGATGTTTCTATTGGAAATCCAATATCATGGCAATGGTCGTTTGAGGGTGGAACGCCATCAGTATCTTCAGTTCAGCACCCACAAAACATTGTTTACCATCAGGCGGGCATCTATCAGGTTTGCCTGACTGTCAGCAATTCATCAGGCAGCGATATTCAATGTGTTCAGCAATACATACACGTTACCGATTCATTGAATTCACCGCTGGTGATTACTGAAATTATGTACAATCCACCGGAATCAACTGACTCTCTCGAATATATTGAAGTTTACAACAATGGACTTACACCGGTTGCCCTTAAGGATTATTACTTTTCAAAAGGTGTTGCGTTTGTGTTTCCTGACATGCTTCTTCCCGCCGGTGCCTATTGCGTTGTATCACAGAACGCTTCGGCGGTTTTTAACACTTTTGGAATCAATGCACTTCAATGGACATCAGGCAGTTTAAATAATCTTGGAGAAACTATCGAACTGAATGACAGGTTTGGAATTACCGTTGATTCTCTTACCTATGGCATTGCTTTGCCCTGGGATACCCTTGCCGCCGGTCAGGGGCCTTCATTGGTGCTGTGTGATGCGATGCTTGACAATTCAGTAGCTGAAAACTGGATTCATTCAATTGAACAGGCTGGTGTAAATGCCTCTAATGAAATTATTTATGGTACTCCGGGAACTTCCTGCGCCTATACCAGCCCGGTTGCAGCGTTTATTTCAGATGTCACTGTTACCATTCCGGGCAATCCGGTCACCTTTACTGACAAATCACACGGATTGGTTTCGGAGCGTAAATGGGAGTTTGAAGGAGGTTCACCTTCGCAATCATCAGAACCTGTAGTTCTGGTAACCTATACCCAACCCGGAGATTACAGAGCATGCCTGAAAGTATCAAATATTTATGGTGCCGACTCAATTTGCACTGAAGCCTATATTCATGTTCAGGGTCCTGTTGATCATGGCATTGTGATTACTGAAATCATGTACAATTCACCAGATAGCAATACCGATAGTCTCGATTTTATTGAAATATACAATGCCGGTAATCAAAATGTTGATCTGGATGGTTTTTATTTTTCTTCGGGCATTACATTTACATTTCCTCCAATGAGTCTGGAACCTGATAGTTTTTTGGTCATTGCAAAGGATGATCTGATTGCGTCTGATTTTTACAAGATTCAATGTCTAAAATGGCAATCCGGTGATTTACAAAACAATGGCGAGCTGATTCTGCTGAAAGACAAGTTTGGGTTTACGGTAGACTCTGTATTGTATGACGATCAGATTCCCTGGGATACCCTCGCCGATGGGTATGGTCATTCACTGGTATTGTGCGACCCATTGATTAACAATGCCTATCCTGAATCATGGTTACATGCCTACGATACCGCCGGGCAAATTTCAACGGGGTATTATGTGTATGCAAATGCAGGAAGAGGATGCAGCCTTACAAAACCTGTTGCCAATTTTACCGCTGGTTCTACCTACAACTTTATAAACGCACCTACCGGTTTTTCAGACCTTTCATCGGGTAATCCTACAACCTGGAGATGGACATTTGATGGAGGAAACCCTTTGGTGTCATATGAGCAAAATCCGTCATCAGTGGTTTACGGAGAATCAGGTTCTTACAAAGTCTGCCTTAAAGTGTCAAATTCACAAGGCAGCGACTCCTTATGCCGGAGCAGGTATGTGCATATTGTTCCGGAAGGATCTGCAAAAATTCAGATGACCGAAATAATGTACAACCCCCCTGATGTGAATGTTGATACGCTTGAATTTATCGAACTTCGGAGTTTTGATACAATACCTATTGATATGTATGGGTTTACATTTTCATCGGGTATTAATTATTTGTTTCCAAAGTTTAACCTTTTACCTGACAGCATGATTGTAGTGGCAAAAGATGCGGCAGTGATGAAATCCCTGTTTGGAATCAATTGCTTACAATGGGGTTACGGCAGCAATCTGAACAATGCCGGCGAACTTCTTGTATTTAATGATAAAAGCGGATCTGTGATTGATTCAGTAAGATACAGCGGGCAACGGCCATGGCCTGTAGAAGCTGATGGAACAGGCCGTTCACTTACCCTGTGCAATACCGACCTTGATAATTCCATTCCTGAGAACTGGATTGCTTCACATGATATAGCAGCCATAAAACCCAATGGTGATACCATCCGGGCCACTCCCGGTTACCAATGTGATGCCGGCAAACCACTATTCAGAATAGCATGTGACTACCCGATTACTTCACCCGGAGGAACTGTGAAATTTAGCTACATAAACCTTAACTGGGCAGCAAACGCAATAAAATGGTATTTTGAAGGTGGTAGCCCCGATTCAGTGATACTTTGGCAACCTGTAATTATTTACGATAGTCTGGGTGCATACGGCGTGAGGGTTGTTGCATCAAATTCATATGGAACAACCGACATGTATTTTCCCGAATTTATTGAAGTAATTGAAGGGCACGGCATTACTGAATTTGACAATAAGATTGCTGTCTGGCCCAATCCAACTTCTGGCATTTTTAACATCCAATCTGACATTCCTTTGGCTTTAATTAAAGTGTATGATGCAAACGGAACCGTGATTTCTTCTGAAGTTCCAGCATCCTTTAAAAGCAGGATTGATCTGACAGGTTTCAAAAGTGGGTTATATTTTGTAAAAATTATTGCCAAAAGTGGAAAAACGTCTACAAAAAAGCTAATTTTGCATTCCTTTTAATTTAAAAAACAGGCACCTATAAATTATTAACAAATACCCTTTTATGAAAAAACTATTTACCCTTTTTGTTGCTGTCCTTTTAATAGGATTTGCTGAGTTTGTAAAGGCTGACGGATTAGAAAACTTTGCTAATTTCCCGGAAACCTCTTCTTCCTATGTTACCGGAACTTTTATCGGAAATGACGGATCAACCTGGAATTATGTGAATTGCAGTGGTAACTCAACCACACAAATCACAGCACCTTCACCAGTTCTTGGTAAAGGCAAAACTCCCGCGGCTTCTGTTACTTCCGGAAATATTACCGGAGGTCTTGGAACACTTTCTTTCAAATACATGCAGGCTTTCAGCACCGCTGTAAATCTGGATGTGATGGTGAATGGTGTGTTAATCACTACCGTTACTTCAAGTGGTGAAGTTGGTATTGTGAAAGAATCAGGCGTCATCACAGTTAATTCACCCGGCGATTTTCAGGTTCAGTTTGTTCAGCACGATGCTTCTGCCGGTCAGGTGACCATTGATGATGTTGCTTGGACAAGCTATGCAGGTTCAGTATTACCCGAACCAACCAATTATCCCACAAGTTTTGTTGCTGCCTCGGGTGCTTTCACCATTACACTCACATGGGCTGATGCCACAACAGGCGCACAACTTCCACAATTTTATCTGATTAAAGCCTCAACCCAGAACAATATTCAGGCTCCCGTTGATGGCACTGCAGTAGCTGATGATATTGATCTTACTGATGGTACCGGTGCTAAAAATATAGCTCAGGGCATTCAGACCTATACATTCAGCAACCTTCAGGGCAACAAGACCTATTATTTTAAAATTTATCCCTACTCCAATACCGGAAGCAACGTGAATTTTAAAACTGATGGCACAACACCTTCAGCAAGCAATTCAACTCCGAATCTGGTAATTATTCATTCACAGAATTTTGATGATCAGGTTTTAGGTTCATGGACGGCTATAAGCGTTGTTGGCGATCAGGTCTGGGGTTTTGCACCCACCTATGGAGTTGGTGGTACTCCCTGCGCTGTAATGACGGGTTATGTTGCGCCTTCATCTAATGTTAATGAAGACTGGCTGATTTCTCCTTCACTCAATATGGCAAATTATTCCAATGAAATTCTGTTGTTCCAGTCTTCTACCAAATACACCGGAAATCCTTTGGAAGTAAAGATTTCAACCGACTATACGGGAACAGGTGATCCAAACGATGCTACCTGGACTGATTTGCAGTGTACACTTTCTGCTGGTAATTTTGCCTGGACATCATCCGGTGCTGTTGATATTGAACCTTTTGCTACTACAAGTGCATACATCGGTTATAAATTCACTTCAACCGCTACAGAAAGCTCAACATGGGAACTTGACAATGTTGAAGTTTATGGCGAAATGGGAACCGGAATTGTTAACCCACTGGCCAAAGCCATTAGCATTTATCCAAATCCCGCTTCTGAAAAGCTCTTTGTACGTGTAAACGAAATGAATGGAGCTACCGCAAGCCTGCATACCCTCACCGGACAACAAATGCTGTCAGGCGTGCTTCATAATGGGGTGAATACATTTGATGTAAGTAGTATTCAATCAGGCATTTATTTGCTTAAAGTTGCGAATGGCAGATCGATTGAAACCTATAAAGTTATTGTTGACTAATCCCGTTTTTCAAATCGGATAAGCTAAAAAGGGTGGCCAAAGCTGCCCTTTTTTATTTAAATTAATTGAAGTGTAAATTAATTAAGACTTTTTATACCTAAATAAGATTTTAACTGTTAAGATATTATTAAACTTTATAATTTTGCAGTATATTTTTGTGTGTGATGGAATTAATATTAATAGGGATTGCATATCTTCTGGTTGGCGCTGTCATTTCATTCTATGCCTGGAAAAAAGGCCTTAGCTGGTTCAGAATTTTGTTAGTTTGCATTATCCTTACCCCGTTTGTGGGTTTCATTATTTATGCAAATACCAATAAAGTAAAAATCTATCAGGAGAAACGTTACAAATGCCGCAGGTGTAACTATTATTTTACCGAATCACACGAATATTGCCCAAACTGTGCAACAGATGGCGAAAAGGTAAAACTAAGGATTGTGAATGTGGATATGACATGAGATATGACACATAGCAGTAGAAAACAGACTGCTATTTAGTTGAAGCTTACCAGCATAAAGTAAAACCGGCAAAACAATAACCTACCCACATCTTATTTCCTGCTTCCTACTTCTTACTTCCTACTTCTTACCACTTACTTCCTACTCCCAACTTCCTACTCCGTCTCCCGAAACCTGTATTTCAATACCTTTGCATTTATGAACAATGAATCATACGATGTTTGTGTAATTGGCGGCGGTGCTGCCGGAATGATGGCCGCCATCAAGGCTGCCTATGACGGGGCAAGCGTAATTATCCTTGAGAAAATGAACCGCCCCGGCCGAAAACTCTCCATAACCGGAAAAGGAAGATGTAATCTTACAAATATTGCCCCACTGTCTGAATTTTTGGAACATACCGGCCCTGACCCAAAGTTTCTGAGAAATGCCTTCTCAGTTTTTTTTACAAAAGAATTGCTTGATTTTATGGAAGTAAGCGGTGTAAAAACTGTAACCGAACGAGGAGGCAGAGTATTTCCGGAAAGCGAACAGGCAAAAGAGATTGTGGATGCATTTACCCATGAATTAAACCGACTCAAAGTGCGCAGTGCAGTAAACAGTCACGTGAGCAGTATCGTTATTTCAAATGGTTCTGCAAATGGTGTTGAGCTGAAAGACCGTTCATTTGTACAAGCCCGGAAAATTATTCTGGCCACAGGCGGATCTTCATACGCAGGTACCGGTTCAACCGGTGATGGTTACAGGCTGGCAGCTGATGCCGGACATTCAATCCGAAAACCTGTTCCTGCGCTTGTACCCTTTGTTACTGAAGGAGATATTGCGCAGGAATTGCAGGGACTCGCCCTTAAAAATGTAAAAGCTTCGGTTTATATCGAAAACAAGAAAGCCGGTGATGCATTCGGAGAGATGCTTTTCGCCCATTTTGGACTCACCGGTCCAATCATCCTGACTTTGAGCCGGCAATTTGGACGTGATATACTTGATGGTAAAAAAACCGAAATTTCCATCGACCTGAAACCGGCACTCGATGACCAGACGCTTGATAAACGCCTGTTGCGTGAACTGGATGAACATGGGAAAATGCAGGTTAAAAGCATTT
>CAZKCK010000062.1:0-19158 GCA_964550695.1 uncultured Bacteroidales bacterium
AAAGTATTAAGAGCAATAGGCGGACAGATACAAATAAATCCCATGACGGCATAAAAAAACGCCCTATGATAAACAGGACTTCATGTGTTCTCCACGACCCGGCATGATCCCGGTTGAATTCAATCAGGATGGTGTATGCCGGTTCAATATACACTCATATTTCATTCAATGGTTAATAGGAATTTTAAATCACTCTTCAATACGCTGTTTCATAAATGCATATCTTTGATTTCAAAGTTTCAATGAGACATGACGATTATTAAAATGTTAGTTAAATTTTTATTAAAACCGTCAATCCTGACCACAAGCGTATTTTTTACGTTCAGGTTTCACTTTAGGGAAACATTTGTATCTTTGCAGCGTGGAGAAAACTAAGAAATACAGACAGATTGTATTTTTCAAAGAATACTTTCAAAGATTCTTTGACAATCAATCAACGAAAGTAAAAGCCAAAATTATTTGGACTTTCGACTTGATTGAAGACCTTCATCGAGTTCCTGAAACGTATCTCAAACATATTGAGAATACTGACGGACTTTATGAAATCAGGGTTCAACATGGTTCTGGCGCATTCCGGATTTTTTGTTTTTTCGACCAGGGACAGTTAGTGGTTTTGATGAACGGCTTCCAAAAGAAAACACAAAAGACTCCTAAAAATGAAATTGAATTAGCTATTAAAATTAAAACAGAATATGAAAACGAAAAATAATAACTTAACAACTCTTGAAGAGTTTAAGGAAAAAAACTACGGGAAATCAGGAACTAAACAGCGTGATGAACTCGATGCAGGCTACGAAAACTTTAAAATTGGGGCTTTAATCCATGATGCCCGAATTGAAAAGGGTATGACTCAGGAGCAGCTTGCCGAGAAAGTGGGAACGACAAAATCGTATATTTCTAAAATTGAAAACAATATAAAGGAAGCCCGTATTTCAACACTTCAAAAAATTATTGAATTGGGTTTTGGTGGACATTTAGAACTTTCAATTAAACTCTGACAGAATTCCGGATTAAAGAGTGAAAAAAGCGAAATAATAAGACTTAATTGGCTTATTTGTAAATGTAGGAAGTGCCGAATAACTCAGCCATTTCGTTAAATCGCATCAATTTGGCTTCACCATGCTTGGCAAACCCTTTCCTGATTTTTTCGAGTGATTTGGGTTTGGTGAGGTCAGCAGCCGATTTTGAAAAAAACTTATCGGCATAGCACACAATTTTTTCTTCAATGGTCACTGGCATCATTTCGCGATGGGGCAGGGGCATTTCTTTCCGGAGGATATCTTCAAGTGTAATCCCTACGCCCACATGCCGCTCGCAAACTGGCGCAATCTCTGCCAGACCTTCTTTTTCAAGTAATTCGCGGCCTAAATATCCATGCGCTATGTACGGGAAACTGCCTTCACAGCCAATTTCAGGGGCCTTGGTTAAAAATATCCCGATATCATGCAACAAAGCCATTTGTTCAACAATCACAGGATTGGCATTGAGTTCGGGATTGTTCTTAATCACCTTTTTTGCCAGACGGGCAACGGCTTTTACATGCGTAACATAATAATGATTGCGTACCGATTTCTTGGGATAGTACTTTAAAATGAGTTCTTCAGTTGTCATGTAAACAGTTAATACAGTGTAACTTTTGTAATGATTAAGTTGGTCTCCCGATCAGATATCCAGAAAATTGCGGAAGACAAAACGGGCAAAGAAGACAAAACTGGGTTTAAATGCCTGGTAGCCTTCCAGATTGGTCTGCGACCAGTACATTGAAACGATAGGGTCGAGTGAGATGTTTTCGTTGAAGTTGAGCATGAGTCCGGTACCTACAAAGGCACCGAGGCCAATGCCACCCTGGCGTATATTGTAATCGGTGGTTGATGAGTACGGACCTTCAGGATGTGGCCCGTTGTATTTTATGCTATACTCCAGATCTTCAATCTGTATCATGTTTTTAAGCACCTTGGTATTGCTGAAGTTGATACCGGTTTCTATCAAAAAATCCATGGTTTCATTGATTGGATAATTGCGCATATACCCCAGATCGATGTTTGTGCGTTCTTCCTGCCCGATAATGGCGCACTGGATGTATGTGGCATCAAATGAAAAACCACCGGGTACATCCAGATTCAGCAGAAATACATCATTTGCTGACAGTTTTTGATAATTGAACTGTACAAACCAGGCTGAACGTGCGTTCTGGTTAAATTTGGCATAAAATCCCACGCTCATATTCGGCTTGTAACTCATCTTTTGGGGCAAAGTATAGGATTTGTAATTGTAACCAATCTTTTCATAAATTATTTGTCTGTAATTTTCATTGTTAAGAATTATTGAAATCTTGTTTTCATTGGCTTCACTGCCATTGTAAAAATTTGCTGGGTAGCCTGCCGGTAGGATCAGTCCCATGTTTAAACCCAAATACCAGCCCCGGGCTTTATCGTCTTTTTCTTTTTGAATTTCTTCAGGCGATTTTTGCTTGATGACTTTTCGCTGGGCCGAAAGTGTTAACGAGCTCAGGCATTGAACAACAATGATGACAATCAGAATTAGCCTTTTCATAGGTTTAAATTATTAAGCAACAATTACATGACTATTTATTCAGAAATTCAATAATTTCGGCTGCAATATTTTGAGGCGTAAATCCAAATTTCTCGTCGAGTACGGCCGCCGGAGCAGAATAGCCAAAACTACTGAGTCCGTGAACCCGGCCGTTGCAGCCTGTTAATCCGGACAGCGTTGATGGCAGCCCTGCTGTAACCCCGAATACAGGAAGATCAGAAGGTATAATTTCCTTTTGATATTCAACAGGCTGGTTTCGGAACAAGCCTTCGGAAATCACCGAAACCACACGGCAATGTATTCCCTGCTGTGCTAGAATGTTGGCAGAAGCCACAAGCAATGATACTTCTGACCCGCTGGCTAACAAAATAATATCAGCTTTATCTGTTTCATTTTGTACAATATATGCACCCTTTGCTGCTTCTGCGGCATTCTCAATTCTCGATTTTCCGTGAATGGCAGGAAGCGTCAGTATATTCTGGCGTGACAGGATAAGCCCGGTGGGGGATTCGGTATTTTCGAGGGCCATTTTCCAGGCTGCAATTGTTTCGGCCTGATCGGCAGGGCGTACTACAAGCATACTGTTTTTGCCTGAATGATTTTTAAGCTGTTCAAGCAGTCTGATCTGGGCTTCCTGCTCAACCGGCTGGTGGGTAGGGCCATCTTCTCCAACCCTGAAAGCATCGTGCGTCCACACGTATTTAACAGGCAGTTGCATCAATGCCGATAACCTTACTGCCGGTTTCATATAATCTGAAAAAACAAAGAAGGTACCGCACACGGGGATGATGCCTCCATGCAGTGCCATTCCGTTCGCCAGGGCTGCCATGGTCAGTTCACTTACACCTGCATGCAGAAAAGCTCCTGAAAAATCTCCCTTTGTAATGGGCCTGGTTTTTTCGAGGAATCCATCGGTGCGGTCGCTGTTTGCCAGATCGGCTGACATCACAATCATGTTGCCAATATGTCGGGCAAAGTAGCCAAGAATTCCGGCTGAAGCTGCACGCGTGGCAATATTTTCCTTTAAGCTGATTTCATGGTAATCAATTTCAGGAGCATTTCCACTCAGATAGTTAATCAACAACCCCGCCTTTTCAGCATTTTGCAGGGCCCATTCATCATATCCGGCTTTCCGGGATTGTGATTCTGCAGTTTTTTGTTGTAGGATATTGGAATAGTGGGTTCTTACTTCATCAAAAATTGTGAATGGTTCCTGCGGATTCCCACCCAGATTTTTCACCGTCATTGCAAAATCAGCACCGGCTGCACTGATGGGTTGGCCATGGGTTGAACAGAGTCCTTCCATTTTGTTCGCATCCTTATTTACAATGCCTTTGCCCATGATGGTTTTGCCAATGATAAGGGTTGGTTTTTTGGTTTCGGCAATGGCAAGGTTCAGTGCATTCCGTATTTCACTGTGCGAATTCCCGTTGATGGTCAATACCTTCCATCCCCAGGCTTCATATTTTGCTGCAGTATCTTCACAGGTTACTTCACTTACATAGGTCGAAAGCTGAACATCGTTGGCATCGTAAAACATGATGAGGTTTGATAAACCCAGAAATCCTGCAATACGGCCGGCACCCTGTGAAATCTCTTCCTGAATTCCACCATCAGAAATATAAGTGAAGGTTTTATGTGCCATCCATTCACCAAAGCGTGAAACCAGTATTCTTTCAGCAATAGCCGCACCTACAGCCATTGTGTGACCCTGACCCAGCGGCCCCGATGTGTTTTCAATTCCGCGTTTTACGTCAACTTCCGGATGACCCGGAGTGGGGCTGCCCCATTGCCTGAAATTTTTCAACTCATCCGTGCTGAACTTGCCGCACAATGCCAGTACGCTGTACAACATCCCTGACATATGACCCGGATCAAGGAAAAATCTGTCGCGCATAAACCATTGCGGATCAGAAGGATCAAATTTTAAATACTCTGAAAACAAAATATTTATAAAATCGGCACCACCCATCGCACCACCCGGATGACCTGATTTTGCCTGTTCAACCATCGCTGCACTTAAAATTCTGATGTTGTCAGCAGCTATTTCTGAAATTGATTTATTCATTGGATTATTTTGAAATTGAAGACTTCAAGTCTACAAAAATACTGTTTGCGTGGCATTATGACAACATTCCACCGGCCGGTTGTGTCAAATCATCATGCTAATCATTCTAATTAATTGTTAAACATTAATTTAACTATTTTATTATTTTTAAAACATAATTTTGCACTGATGCCGTTATCATTAACGATATTTTTGCAAACATTGAACGGCCAAATAGTATAAATAGCTATATTGCAGCCGGAATACCTATGATAAACATCTATTACAAAAAGCGGCAATGGAAATGGCTCCTGTTTATAGGGGCAATAGTTATTTTTGCGGGTACATTGTGGTACACTAACAATCTGGTTACCAAGATTGCCAACGATCAGCGCCTCAACCTCAGAATATGGGCCGATGCGGTGAACAGAAAGGCTACACTTGTGCAGACAACAGATGAATTCTTCAGTCAGATTAAGGCGGAAGAAAGGCGCCGTGTTGAATTGCTGGCCGAAGCCTACAAAAGGTTTATGGCCTCGGACCCGGAAACTGACCTGACTTTTTTCCTTGAAATGGTTGAGAAAAACAAGACCATCCCGGTAATACTTGTTGATGAAAACAAACGCATACAAAACTCCACCAACGTTGATGCTTCGGTAATCAGGAAAGGTTATCTGAGGGGCAAGGATCTTGCTGATTTCATGGTTTATAAGCCAATTCTGGTACCTATCGTTAAAGGAAAATACAATTTTTTGTATTATAAAGATTCAAAGGTTCTTACAGAACTTCAGGAAGTGCTGAATGATCTGAATAAGTCATTTATCAGTGAAGTTGTAAGCAATTCAGCTTCGGTTCCGGTAATTATTACTGACAGCACGTTTAAAAAAATTATCACCTACGGGAATGTAGATACTGCCAAAATTAAGGATACGACTTATTTCAGGCATCTTACCGATGATATGATCAGTGAAAATGAACCCATTTCCATCAACCTTTCGGAACATGGCAAATGTTATGTGTTGTATCGGAACTCATACTTAATGAAACAGTTACGGTATTATCCCCTGATTCAACTGGCCATCATCGGCATTTTTCTGATTGTTTCCTATCTGTTGTTCAGTTATGCGCGTAAGTCAGAACAGGATCAGGTATGGGTTGGAATGTCGAAGGAAACTGCACATCAGCTTGGCACACCCATGTCATCGATGAATGGATGGATGGAACTTATGCGGATGGATGGCATTGACCATATTGGTCTGGATGAAATTGAGAAGGATATTAAACGACTGGAAATCATTACTGAACGATTTTCGAAAATAGGATCTACACCACAACTTGAGGCAACCAATATTGTAAGGGTTGTGTATGATGCCATTGATTATTTAAAGCCAAGAACCTCGCGCAAAGTAAATTATGAGATCAGTTTCCCGCGCAACCTTGATGTAATTCTGCCTATTAACGTTTATCTGTTTGAATGGGTCATCGAAAATCTGGTGAAAAATGCCGTGGATGCAATGAGTGGAACCGGAACAATTAAAATTGATATGATAAATGATCAGAATCAGGTGATTCTGGATTTTACGGATACCGGGAAGGGGATCCCGCGAAGTAATTTTAAATCGGTTTTCAAACCCGGTTTTACGAGCAAAAAGCGCGGCTGGGGTCTTGGACTTACACTTGCACGACGAATTATTAAAAGTTATCACAATGGTTCTGTTTTTGTCAAAAGTTCCCAATTGAATGTAGGAACTACCTTCAGAATCGTTTTAAAAAAATAATCCTTTGGCTGGCATTTATATTCATGTTCCGTTTTGCAGCAAAAAATGCAACTATTGTAATTTTTTTTCTCTGGCAACCAGACAGTTTCATCAGGAGTTCACTGATTCTTTGCTGATCGAAATTCAACATGCGCCAGTTTTTTTTAAAGATCTTGAAATTCATACGGTTTATTTTGGTGGCGGAACACCCTCGCTGCTGGAAACTGACTTAATTCTCAAAATTTTAGACGCAATCCGTTCAACTTTCAAAGTTTCGAAGGAGGCTGAAATCACCCTTGAAGCCAATCCTGACGACATGACACTGGAAAAAACCAGTATCTGGCGAAAATTGGGAATTAATCGGTTAAGTATTGGTATTCAGTCGTTTCATGACGATGATTTGCAATTTCTGAGCCGTAGCCATCATGCGAAATCAGCAATGACATCGATTGAAACAGCCCGCAGTGCAGGGTTTGACAATCTGAGTATTGATCTGATTTACGGGATTCCGGGCCAGACCAGTGAAAAACTGGCTTATAATGTTTCACAGGCAGTTGCATACGGAATTCAACATATTTCGGCCTATGCGCTCACTGTTGAACCCAAAACCGCACTTGAAGCCGCTATCCGGAAAAAGAAACTTCCGAATGTGGATGAGGAACTTGCTTTAGCTCATTTTGGAAAAATAAGGGAAATGCTTATAGGGAAAGGTTACACCCATTATGAGATTTCAAATTATTGTATAGAACCATTTTTTTCACAACACAATACATCTTATTGGAATGGTGTGCCTTACTTAGGTCTGGGACCTTCTGCACATTCTTTTGATGGTAAAACCCGGTTCTGGAATGTTTCGGCATTGGGAACTTATATCAATAATTTGCAAAACGGACTTAAGTACAATGAAAGCGAATTACTTACAAAAATTGACAAGTTTAATGAATACCTGATGACCGGACTTCGGACGATGTGGGGCTGTAGCAGTAACACCATTCTTGAAAAATTCGGGGAAGAATACCAGCAATATTTTCTGAATTTGGCACAACCCTTGATTGGGTCAAAAATTTGTTGTGAATCAAATGTTTATACTATATCACCAAATGCATTATTTTTGTCAGATGGAATTATTTCTGACCTGATGATGACGAATGAGAAAGATTAGTCTTTTTTTTTAGCTGCTTATTTTGTTTTTTTGCATCTGCGTGAACACAAGTTTTTTTAATTTTAACACCGAAAATCGAAAGCTATGCATATATACAGGTTTAGGGTTTCATCTGAGGGTCTCGATGATTTTCTTAGGGAAATCGACATTCAGTCATCCGGAACTTTTGAAGATTTTTTTGATGCCCTGATGAACTTTACCGGCCTTGAAAAGGGGGCCAAAGGTATTTTTTATATTACAAATAATCGTTGGATCAGGGTATCAGAAATTGGAATTGAACCCGTAAAGGCCAAACCACGTGGTGCCTATGATGACGATGAAGATGATCTGAGAGATGGAATCCGCAAAAACCGGATGCCGTTTACCCAAATGGGTATAGCTAAACTCCGGGATTTTATGAGCGATCCGCATCAGCGCATTATTTTTGAAACAGAAACGTTTGAATTGCGGATTTTTTATATTGAACTGTTTAAGATTCTTACTGTAAATGATGATGTCAGCATTCCGCGCTGTCAGGTTTCGCGGGGCGAAATTCCTCCAAAGCCGATTGTCATCATCCCCGAAATTGAAGACAAACCTAAACGCAGAGTCGTATCAATAGTTGATGAAGTTGCAAAAATAAAATTGCTCGACGAAATTACGGATGATATTATTGAAGAAGATATAGAGGAACTTGAGGAAGATGAAACCTTTGGCAAAATAATCAAGGGTCAGGCGCCAGAACCGGTTATTGAAACGTTCCGTAAACCCCGTAAACAACGTGCAACAGAGATTGCGGAAGAATTCGGACCTGAGTTTGCCGAAATGCTTGGCAGCGACGATGACGACGATGAACATGATGAGGCCGGTGAGGAAAGTGAAGAAATGTATGGTGATATTGATGAAGAGTTAGGTGGTGGTTATCAGATTAAAGGTGGCCGCGAAGATGATTATTATTGATAATCAATAGCCTGATTTTATTCATTTTTATAAATATACACACGAATGCTACCTGCTACTGATAAGTACCTGATTGTAATTACAGGCCCTACAGCAGTTGGTAAAACACAGCTGGCTGTTGATCTCGCAATGAAATTACAGACTGAAATTATTTCAGCCGATTCACGACAATTTTTCCGTGAATTAAAAATTGGCACCGCTGTTCCTTCTGATCAGGCATTAAGTTGTGTAAAACATCATTTTATTGGAAATCTGAGCATTCATGATCACTTCAATGTGTCGGATTTTGAACTGCAGGCCCTCAGTGTAATTGAAAATCTTTTTGTTACGCATAAATATGCCATTGTTGCGGGCGGATCAGGAATGTATATCGATGCTTTATGCCATGGAATTGATGATTTTCCGGACACTGATCCTATGTTAAGAATTTCTTTAGAAAAAGCATATAATGAGAATGGAATCAGTTATTTACGTAATCAGCTAAAGTTGCTTGATCCTGAATATTACCGGCAGGTTGATGCGGCCAATCATAAACGATTGCTCAGGGCCCTGGAAGTGTGCATGACAACAGGCAAAACTTATTCATCGCTGAGGTTGAACACCATACGCGAACGTCCGTTCCACATAATTAAAATTGGATTAAACTTGCCCCGCAATGAGCTTTTTGAAAGAATAGGGAAGAGGGTAGATCAGATGATGGCCGATGGGCTTGAGGCAGAAGCTAAAATGTTGTATCCGGAAAGAAGTCTGAATGCTTTAAATACTGTTGGTTACAAAGAGTTATTCAGGTATTTTGATGGAGAAGACTCACTTGAAAGGGCGGTTGAAAATATTAAAACCAATACCCGGCGATATGCCAAAAGGCAGTTGACCTGGCTAGCCAGAGACAAATCAATACAATGGTTTGCTCCTGAGCAGTTTACTGAAATTGAATCATTTATACAAGGTAATTCTTAACATTACGAAGGATAGTTTGTTATAAGGAAAATTATTTTTGCTTGAAAAATCCAATATTTGCAGTTTTACGTCATTTATTATTCTGGTTGGCTTTTTTTGCAATTGCCAGAATGATGTATTTTATCTACTTCTATGATCTCATCCGGATTCACCAAATCCCATTTTTTGAGGTGCTTAAGGCTTTCACTAATGCGTTAAAACTCGATATTGCAACAAGTTGTTATATTCTGATTCCAATATTCGTGATTGTACTGCTACAATCAATATTTAACTGTAAGGTTTTCAAACATATTATACGGGTATATAATTTCATTTTAGTCATTTGTTATGCGCTGCTGATTGTGGGTGAAATGGGAATTTATCCTGAGTGGAAAACCAAAGTTACGTATAAAGCATTGCTGTATCTGGCTCATCCTACCGAAGTTCTCAATTCAGCATCTACCTTTACTGTTTTTGTGCTTTTTGGTATTGCGATTTTACTGATGGTAATTGGTTTCCTGCTGTATAACAAGTTTGTTTTTAAAAGTTTAACTTTCACAAACAGAAAGTGGTGGGTGCCGGTTGCTCTGGTTTTGCTGTTTCCGGCTTTGCTCGTAATTGGTGCCAGAGGCGGGCTGCAGCAAATTCCGATTAACCAGAGCCAGTCATACTTTTCAAAATACGACCTTGTAAACCAGGGTGCCGTAAATACAGCTTTTAATCTGTATATCAGTGTGTTTGAAAATAAAGAATTCCTTGACAAAAATCCATTTGAATTTTATAATCCATCCGAAGCCAAAACTCAGACTGATAGTCTTTTTCATGTTAAAAAAGATACAACAATCAGTATTTTAATTGTGCCAAAACCGAACATTGTCCTGTTGATACTCGAAAGCTGGTCGGCTGATTTGATTGAAAGCATCGGTGGAATGCCAGGTATTACGCCGGAATTCAGAAAGCTTGAAAATGAAGGATTGCTGTTTACCAATGCTTTTGCCAGTGGAAAACGTTCAGAACAGGCAATGAGTGCCTTATTCAGTGGCTTTCCTTCAACTCCTTACTCATCAATAACAGTTCAGCCTGATAAGTTTGTAAAATTGCCGGGAATAATCAAAAAGTTAAAATCTGATGGTTATCATACCTCCTTTTATTTTGGTGGCCAGCTCATATATGGCAATATCAAGGCATTTATGGTAAATGCCGGTTTTGACCGGATCAAAGAAATTTATGATTTTAAACCCGGGCTTTTGCAGGGTAAGCTTGGAATACATGATGAATTTACTTTGAATGAACAACTGGATGACCTTGAAAATGAGAAACAACCGTTTTTTTCCTCACTTTTTACTTTAAGTTCGCATTCACCTTATGATCAGCCCATCCGTGAAAAAGTAGCCGGCGGAAAAAATGAACACGAATACATCAATTCAGCGTATTATACTGACTGGTGTCTGGGCAGATATTTCAGTCAGGCGAAGCAAAAATCGTGGTACAACAATACTTTGTTTATTTTGGTGGCCGACCATAGCCACAATACTTACAACAACTGGCCGCTCAATTCATTTGAATACAACAAAATACCAGTTTTGATCTGTGGCGGGGCATTAAAAACTGAATTCAGAGGCACTAAGTTTGAAAAACTGATGTCGCAAACCGACCTGCCTGCAACAATTCTGGCCCAGTTAGGAATTGAGCATAAAGAGTTCCATTATAGCCGCGACTTATTTAATCCTTATTACAGTGAGTTTACCTATTTTACTTTTGATTATGGCATTGGGCTCAGAAACCCTGAGGGAACAGTAATCTGGGGAAAATCATTTAAGCAGCTTTCTGTAGATGGTTTTAAAGCCCGGGGACCAGCCAAAGCTGAGAAAAACGCCAAGGCTCTTTTGCAGGAACTCTTTCAGGATTACTTAGATTTTTAAGCAATTGATTTTTTGCGATTTATTCAATCATAAATCCCAATTCGCTGAGCATTCTTTCTGTTTCAGAATCACTGTGGCGCAGCTTAATGGTAAAATGCCCCGCCTCACGGCGAACAGGATAATTATTTCTGATTTTTTCAAAATCTGCAGGATTCCACCGAAGTTTCATGTCGTCCGACTGAATATCGTAAGTAATTGTAATTATGCGTAATATTACTTCTTCGGGTGATAAATTGCTATTATCGATTTTGACAATATTGTCAGCTATACCCGGAATATTTTCTGGAAACCAGTCAGCTGGCTCAATATTGAAATGCCGGCAGAGTGCATTTACAATGATTGAAGAGCCATTTGCCTTTCCATCAGTTGAATAACCTGCAATATGAGGTGTGGCTAAAAACGAAGCAGCCAGATAATCCTTCCGGATAAGTGGCTCGTTTACCCATACATCTGCAACATAATTAAAGCCGTGGTTTAATTCCTTGAATTTCAGAACGGCCTCCTCATCAACCACTTCTCCGCGCGATGTATTGATGAACAATGCATTCTTTTTCATTTTTTGAATGGCAAAACTATTGATCAGTTGCTCAGTTTTAAATTGTCCTGATAAAGTAAGCGGCACATGTATGGTTACAATGTCAGAACCTGAAAGCAAATCATCCAGTTGGGTAAAGTCTGTATTTCCTTCATGTAATTCACGGGGTGGATCGTTTGCCAACACTCTCATTTTTAATGTTTTTGCTGATGCTAAAACTTTTCTGCCAACATTTCCTGCCCCTATAACACCAATTGTAAGTTCATGCAATGGAGTTTGAATTGCCCTTGAATATGCAGCCAATGCTGATGCAACGTATTGATTTACTGACGCTGCATTACAACCCGGAGCACTTACGGTTTTGATTCCTTGTGAGAGGCAATAACTTTCATCGATATGGTCAGTACCTATAGTGGCTGTACCTATAAACCTGACTGATGTAGATTTGAGGAGTTTTTCGTTGCAAATGGTTCTGGTTCTGATGAGTAAGGCATCAGCATCACGGATAGCTTCGTTTGAAATCAGGTTTCCGGGTAAATAAACCACTTCAGCGAAGTTTTCGAGATATCCTTTGATGAAAGGGATTTTATCATCGGCTACAATTTTCATGATCAAACAGTTGCGGTGACGGAAAAGGTTAGCGTTATTCCAATTACGGGAATGCTCATATGAGAAAGTGGAAAGTGTAAAATGGCCATAAATGAAATAACCCTCTGAAACAGAGGGTTAGAAGAGCGGGAAACGGGATTCGAACCCGCGACCTAAAGCTTGGGAAGCTTTCGCTCTGCCAACTGAGCTATTCCCGCAATTTCAGTGTGCAAATATAGAAAATCTGTTTTATGCCGGCAAATTTGTTTCAAAGCAAGGAAATCATTATTTTTACGGTTCATTTATAATCTGTTTACATGGATTTTCAAGCCGCCCGTGATTTTATTACAGAGCAACTACGTACAGGGTTAAAACCCCAGTTGGCCTATCACTCTATTGATCATACACTTGATGTATATGAATCGGCAATGCGTATTGCAAAGGGAGAAAACCTTGATGACCACAACATTGCATTGCTGAAAACAGCTACACTGATGCATGATGCGGGCATGTTGGTTACTTACACCGGGCACGAACAGGCAGCTGTTGAACTTGCACATTTATGGCTTCCGAAATTTGGCTACAATCACGATGATATTGAAGAGGTTTCGCTCATGATTTTGGCAACAAAGCTTCCCCAGAAAGCTGAAACACAACTTCAACAGATTATCTGTGATGCAGATCTTGATTATCTGGGCCGGGATGATTTTTTTATGATAGCCCACAGGCTGAGGTATGAGTGGAATACGCTTAAAATAAAGGAAACCACGCTAAGGGAATGGTATATATTGCAGGTAAATTTCCTCGAAACACATAGTTACTTTACGCAGACCGCCAATGCTTCCCGCTTGATTGGTAAGCAAGCTAATCTTAAGCAAATCAGAGATATATGCCATCTTAAATAGTGTTGCCAAGTGTTTACTACGGGTTCAGTCTACTTCAGATAGTTAATCTTCACTTAAATTAAACGCTATTTTACCAATTGTTGAATATATCAGGTTTAGGATGAACAGGTTTAGAATAAAAAAACCATACTTGTTCATTTTCTTTCTGGCAATTGTAACCAGAACTGCCGCGGCTTTTTTTTCGGGCGGTTATTTATTTGATGATGAACATTTTGCTGTTATTGAAACAGCTTCCAGACTTGCAAATACAGGTTGGACGACACAATTGGCAGTTGTTTCGGAAACAGGTTCATGGTTTGTTTTTATTCATGCAATGGTATTTAAAGCCCTGCAAACGATACATATTACCAATCCTGAATTAAGTGTGATGATCATCAGGTTTATGCTTGCCTTGTTTTCTTATAACACCATCATTGCAGGATATAAAATTGTTAATAAGTTCTTCAATCCACGTATTGCTTCTTTTACAGGTATACTTCTGGCAGGTCTGTGGTTTGTACCCTGGCTCACGGTTCGCAATGCTGATGTACTTGCATCCATACCCTTGTTTATGACGGCTGTTTATTTTATTGGCCTTCACCTGAACAGTAAGAATTACATTTTGCCGTTTTTAGCCGGTATTTTGAGCGGACTGGGCTTTTTACTTGCTTTTGATTCATGGGTTTTTATCATTGCGCTTGTAATTTCACTAACATTATTCAGAAAGCTTACTACAGCGGTAATTTATTTGTTAGCCTTCTCTGCTTCAGTAATTTCAGTTCAGTTACCGGTTGATTTATATAACAATGCGCCACCATTGAATCCAATTCTGAACTATTTTAATAATTTGTTTTCCGATTTAACTTTCAATAATTCATGGTTTTATTTTGTTATAACTCCTTTTATTCTGCTAATTCCTCCGGTTTCATTCTTCATTTTTCGGGGAATAGTTACATCTTTTAAAAAGTTATACTTTATTGCGGTCCCAGGATTGATATGCCTGCTGGCGGGAATATTGATTGAGAATTTTGGCATTTATCTGGTGATTTTTTCGCTGCCTTTCCTGATCGTTGCCGGAAGTTCAGGCTGGATTGTTTTTATTGGACGTTCTGCTTTCTGGAAGGTTCATCGTTCAGGATATTACCTCGTTCTGATTTGTTTCTGGAGCCTGAATTTTTTATTGCTTCCCTTTTCAACAACTTTGTTTTCAAGAAGTTCTGAGGTTGAAGCGATGGTTTTTCTTTCAAAATATGATCAGTTAAATTATTTTGTTGTTGAACAAACTTCAGGTAAAAAACGGGTATACATGCCAAGGTTTTATCTGAATCAAAATTGTGGAGAAATTATCATTGATAATGAATTTACTGCCGATAGTCTTGGTACATTGCTACAGGCGCATCCTGAGCACGATCCGAGGTTTATACTGTTTTACGGCGAGCAGAATTTAAAAAAACGCATCGAAAGCATCTATCCGGTTTTGCCAAATATCAGCTATGTTACTTCCATCAGACCCGGTATTTCAGAAAGGGTATTAAAATATTTAGTAAGCTCATATCCGGCCGAAACCATTATTATATATAAAAATAATTATTTCATTCAGACACAGGTACAATAAGCATATGGACGTTCATGCAGCAAAAGTCAGAATAGCACAACTGACGGTGGAAATCAACAGGCACAACTATAATTATTACGTAATGGATTCCCCTGAGATTACAGATTTTCAATTTGATATGATGCTGGAGGAATTAACACTTCTTGAACGTAATTTTCCCGAATGTGTAATGCCGGAATCGCCTACACAAAGAGTAGGAGGGATGGTAACCAAAAATTTTAAAAGCGTTAAACACAGATATCCAATGCTTTCGCTTTCAAATACTTATTCGGCTATTGAGATTCAGGAGTTTTGTAACCGTGTAAAAAAAGCTGTAGGTTTTGATCCGGAATATGTTTGTGAATTAAAATATGATGGCCTGTCGATTGGGCTGACCTACATTAATGGAGTTCTTAAACAGGCTGTTACACGTGGCGATGGCGTACAGGGCGATGATGTTACAACCAATATCAAAACTATACGCAGCATTCCTCTGAAGTTGAACGGTAACTATCCTGCTGATTTTGAAATCAGGGGTGAAGTGTTTTTACCACATTCAGCATTTGAACGCCTGAATACTGAACGTGAAGAAGTGGGGGAGGCTTTGTTTGCAAATCCACGCAACGCCGCTTCCGGAAGCCTGAAGATGCAGGATTCGGCTGAAGTGGCAAAACGCGGACTGGATTGTTTTCTGTACTATATTGCAGGGGATAATCTTCCTACCGGTTCGCATTATGATAATATGCAGGCTGCACGTACCTGGGGTTTTAAAATACCACAGTATATTGCACGTTGTGCAGGACCTGACGAAATTAATGAGTTTATCAGCTATTGGGATACAGCCCGGTTTGAACTTCCTTTTGATATAGATGGTATTGTAATTAAAGTGAATGATCTGGCCTTACAATATGACCTCGGCTTCACTGCCAAATCGCCCCGTTGGGCCATCGCCTATAAATTTAAGGCCGAACAGGTAAGTACAACCCTGAATAATATTGTGTATCAGGTAGGTCGTACCGGCGCTGTTACACCTGTTGCAGAACTTGAACCTGTTCAGCTTGCCGGATCTATCGTTAAAAGGGCTTCTTTGCACAATGAAGGCATCATGGCACAACTTGATGTACGGATTGGTGATCGGGTATTTGTGGAGAAAGGTGGTGAAATTATTCCCAAGATCATTGGTGTGGATTATAATTTCCGTAAGCCCGGGTTTTCTCCTGCAGGTTTCATAACACATTGCCCCGAGTGCAACACCGCACTAACTCGTAATGAAGGCGAAGCGGCTTATTATTGTCCGAATGAGGATGCCTGCCCGCCACAGATTAAAGGAAAACTGGAACACTTTATCAGCCGGAAAGCTATGAACATCGACACCCTTGGTGAAGGAAAGGTTGAAATATTGTTTGACAATGGATTGGTACACAATGTTGCTGATTTTTATAAGTTGGATGCAAGCCAATTGATTGGTATTGAAAAAGTTTATGCGGTTGGCGAAGGCCTTAAAGAACGCCGCATCAGCTTCAGGGAGAAAACTGTCGAAAATATACTTGCCGGCATTGACGCTTCAAAATCGGTGCCTTTTCCAAGGGTTTTATATGCTATCGGCATTAGGTATGTTGGCGAAACGGTGGCAAAAAAACTTGCCATCCATTATAAAAGCATGCATCATCTGATGGAAGCCGGTTATGAGCAACTTATACTGGTAGATGAGATAGGCGAAAAAATTGCTCAAAGTATTATTGCTTATTTTAGTGACCCAAGGCACCAAAAACTGATTAATGATCTGGAACAGGCAGGATTGCAAATGAGCCTTTCAGTTACTGGTTCCACCTCCGGAAGTAACAGGTTGTCAGGAAAATCGTTTGTGGTGAGTGGCGTTTTTAAAAATTATGAACGCGACGAAATTAAGCAGATCGTTGAGAATCATGGAGGTAAAATGGTGAGTAGCGTTTCATCAAAAACCGATTACATTATTGCTGGTGAAAATATGGGACCAGCCAAACTCGAAAAAGCTATTCAGTTGGGAGTAAAGCTGTTGAATGAAGAAGAGTTTACCAGAATGATTTCAGAGTAACGCTGTTGCCTTCACCTTTGTTCTTCAGAAGCTTATGTATAAATTCTGATCCTGATCAGGCCTGTTCAGTTATTATATTACATTTTGTAACAATCTCAACATTTCCTTTTAGCATAGCCCATACAGGGCAATAGGTATCTTCGGCAAGTTTTATAACTTTCTCCACATCTTCATGTGATGTATCGTTGGATTTTATTGTAAGTACCATCGTAATGGATTTAAATCCGGTTGGATGTACTTCATTTCTGAGCCCGCTGGCTTCTATTCCGAACCCTGAAATGGTTTTATGCATCCTGCGAAGGAATAACAAAACTGCGCTTCCCAAACAGGATGAAAGGCTGAGCAAGAGCAATTCCAATGAAGTATAGCCGGCATTATCTCCGAACGGAGGGATATAATCAATAGAAATCGGCTCATTTCCAATTACTTTGCCTTCAAAATGAAGCTTTTCGTTCAACAGCGTTATTGATGCTGTTAATTCTTTTGATTTGTCAATCATAATTTTAGCGTTGATTTGGTGTTTATATTTACGCCAGACAAATGTATAAAACAGGTACGAAAAATCAAAACATAAATATTGATTATATGGCATCAATTCCACGTACATGAATTGAAATTTTGCAAATCGTAATAACTTTGCATGAAATAAACTGATTGAATTGTTATGATCGAATACGATAATAAAAACTGGTTTCGCCTTGTTTTTGCGTTTAAAGGGACTGTAGTACCCAAACTGGCCGTTGAAATTGTTTTGCTCATGGCCTGGACTGCAGTGGTATTGGCCGGCTATAAGACTGCTGTTATTCCAAATGATTTCAAAATTGATATGGTAGTTTTTAATGTGATAGGCCTCGCTTTGGGTCTGTTGCTGGTTTTTCGCACCAACTCTTCCTATGATCGCTACTGGGAAGGGCGTAAACTGATGGGGGCCGTTACCAATGCCAGCCGCAATATTGCCATTATTCTCAATAGTGCAATCAGTAAAAATGAACAACATCAGCGGCAACAATTCATCAACCTGCTTTCGGCATTTATTTTTGCACTGAAAGCCAGGTTGCGCACTGGTGTTGGTATTGATGACCTTCCAATGCTTGATAATGAACTCAGGAACAGTGTTTTGAAGCAAAATAATGTTCCACTGGCAATCCTGAATGCGTTTTATGCTGAATTATCAAACCTTAAAACTCAGATAATGAATGATAAGGAAGCGGATCAATTGACAATCAATACTGAATTTACCAATCTTGTAAATTCGCTTGGCGGGATGGAACGTATCCGCTATACTCCAATGCCTTTCCCATATGCATCTCATTTACGGATGTTTATTACGCTGTATTTTGTCTTTCTGCCATTTGGTTTGTCACAACAATTGGGTTGGATAACAGTACCGGCAATCGGCATAATTTCATTGGTACTTATCGGAATAAATGAAATTGGTATCGAAATCGAAGACCCGTTCGGTACCGACCCCAATGACCTGCCGATGGATGCATTCTGCAACAATGTTACCTCAAATGTGGAAGAAATATTATTGTGCAAATAATCAATTGATTGTAGTTAATCAGCAATACCCCAGGAATTAAAAGCACTATTTTACCCTTATAAAGGTCTCAGTATCAGAAAAGCCATCTTGTTTCACAAATTGTTTGAACTGTTTTTTTGTGAGTGTGAATGTATAGGGTACTGAGTCCTGAGTTGACTCTGTAATTGTTTTAAGAACATCTATATCCTGTTGGCTTGTGATTGTGCCCAGGATTAGTTTCCCGCGTGAAAAGCTGATTTTTTTAACCTCCCAGTTATTCCCCTTTTGAGCTATATTTATAAAATAGTAACCTTTATATTTTTTCAGAATACCATTCTCATTGATACTGAATATAGTATCAGTAATGAGTAACAAATGCTGGATTGTGTCACCTTGTAGTTTAACCTTCCATTTTTCACCGGTCGAAAGGTCTCGTAAAGTGTCGTTTTGCAGAACATAATTGCTGTCAAGATGATTTTTATCAGCTTTTATCAGGGTTGTATAATGCCGGATTATATTTTGCTTATTGATAGCGAGCGTTGAACTATCACTGAGGCTCAAATATTTACCAACCAACCGGTTCGGAAACTCTTTCAGATTGCGGACTCCTGCCGGCTGGGGTTCGGTAAAGGTAACTGCAGGTCC